>DAINCG010000196.1:798-8598 GCA_036732525.1 Pseudomonadota bacterium
GGCGGCGAGCGTCGCCGCCCGGTTGGCGGCGAGCGGACGGCCGCCGCGATTGCCCGCGTCGCCCGACACGTCGATCACCTTGCGGGCGCTCTCGAAGCCGTTGTTCTCCATCCAGACTTGGCAGAACGCGATCGCCTCGCTGATCGAGTTCCAGCCTGTCGCCTTGCGCGGCGCCGCGATCAGACGGGCGCCGAACTCTTCCGCCGCGGCCTGGCTGTCGATCAGCGTCCAATCGACGATCGGGTGCATGCTGTCGGCGCCGCCCCATTCCATGTAGCCGATGGCGATCCGCTTGTTCAGGCCGGAGAGGATGGCGTCGCGCACCTCCTCGGACGCGATCGCGGCGGCGAAGCCTTGCCGCTGGAAAACGAACTCGTCCTGCTGAATCGAACCGGAGCCGTCGGAGGCGAGGCAGAGCTGGACATCGACTTCCGTCGCCGCCGCGGCGGCGGGCGCCCAGAGCCAGAACGCAAGAAGGGCGATCGACATCCGGCGCATGGGCGCTGCTCCTCCGGTTCAGTCGACCGCGTCGTAGGGCTCGCCCCAACGGTCGAGATAGACGAAGTCCTTCAAGGCGCCGCGGCCGACCGGACCGAACTTCCCCATCGGATAGCCGATCGGAATGATCGCATAGGAGTGCACGCCGGGCGGCAGGCCGAGCGCCTTTTCGGACTCTTCCTCGAAGAAGAGATGGCGCGTCGTCAGCGTCGCGCCAAGTCCGAGCGCGCGCGCGGCGAGCAGCATGTTCTGCACCGCCGGATAGATCGAGGCGCCCGAACTCCGGTTCGGCTTGCCGTCGCCATGGTCGATGCAGGCGACGATCCAGATCGGCGCCTCGTGGAAATGGTCGGTCAGGTATTCCACGGCGGAGTGCTGGCGGTGGTATTTGTCCGCGGTGACGCCGGGCGGCGGCGCGGCGTTGGCGTAGCGCGGCCCGATCCATTCGTCGAAGGCGCGCTTGTAATGGACCTGCACCGCCTTCTTGATCGCCGTGTCCTTGATGACGAGGAAGCGCCAGGACTGCATGTTGCCGCCGTTGGCGGCGCAGGTCCCCGCTTCCAGGATCTGCCGGATCAGGTCGTCCGGCACCGGGTCCGGCTTCAGTCGGCGCATGGCGCGGGTCGTCTGGATGATGTCGAAGATGCCGTCGCCGCTCATGGGCGTCTCTCCCATTTTATCTTACCGTTTCCAGGAACTTGGCGAGCCGGTCGAGCCGGCGCAGCACGTCGTCCGCGGGCGCGGATTTCAGGCCGAAAATGCAGCGGGTGACGCCGGCGGCGCGCAGCTTTTCAATCATTGCCGGGTCGCGCGGGGTGCCGAAGGTGGTGATCGGCATCGGCGGCCGGCCCGCGTCGTCGGTCCGGCGGCAGAGCTCCGCCAGCATTTCGAAACGTTCCGCCTCGCGAGACTTTTCGGGGTGGTCGGCGATCATCGGAATCCAGCCGTCGCCATAGCGCATGACGCGGTCGAGCGTCCTCGGCGCATCGCCGCCGACGAAGATCGGCGGATGCGGCTTCTGGACCGGCTTCGGCCAGGACCAGATATGCTCGAAGTTCACGAACTCGCCCGAATAGCTGGCCTCGTCCTGGGTCCAGATGGCCTGCATCGCCTCGATGCGTTCGCGCAGAAGCTTGAAGCGGCGCGAGAAGTCGCCGCCGTGGTTCTCCATCTCCTCCCGGTTCCAGCCGCCGCCGACGCCGAAGTCGACGCGGCCGCCGGAGAGGTGGTCGAGGCTCGCGACCTCTTTCGCCGTTACGATCGGATCACGTTCGACGACGAGGCAGATGCCCGTGCCGAGCCGGATGCGCTTCGTGACCGCCGCCGCGGCGGCGAGGCCGACGAACATGTCGAGATTGCGGACGTAGTCCTGCGGCAGGTCTTCGCCGAAGCGGAACGCCGAGTCCCGGCGCGCGGGCATGTGCGTGTGGTCGGGAATGAACAGCGCATCTAGACCGCGCTCCTCGACGGCGACCGCGAGGTCCGCCGGTCCCATCGAGAAGTCGGTCGCAAACATCGTAACGCCGAATTCCATGGCGCCCCCCTTCTGCCTTGGGTCGACGCCATAGCTGACCACCGCCGCCGCGCCACGGCAAGCGGGCGTGGTTTCGTCTCGACTAGAAGAGGTACTGGTGCGCCGCCAAGGCAGCGATGGCGACGGCCGAAACGACGGTCGCCCAGAACAGGCTCCGCTCGGAAGACATTTCCCAAGTGGAGGGGTCGGCGGGCTTGGCGGGCTTCTTCACGACGGACGACATGGCCGGGTCGCGAAGGACCGGCGATTTATTGCTGACCTGCATGGCCAACGACTTTCGATTGGGGTTGGGAATAGCGCTATGTATGCCTCTTCCGAACCCGCCGCTATCGGCCGAGCGGGCGCCGGACGGCGCCAAGTTGACGCGGGCGCCGCAAGTGGCGGGGCATGCCCAAGTTAGACGCAAAAGATGCGCTCCTCTCGGCTGAATCACGGCTCTGGTCGGCTAGGCGCGGACGGGTCTAGACTTCGCTCATAACAAACAGGAGGACACGCCGATGGCCATGTCTATCCGTCAGATCGGCCCCTGCTTCGCTGGCGAAGTTTCGGGCATCGACCTGACCAAGCCTTTATCCAAGGACGAAATTCAGGCGATACACGACGGCATGGACGAATACGCCGTGCTCGTCTTCCACGACCAGCGCTTCGACGATGCGAGCCAGATCGCCTACACGGAGCAACTTGGCGAGATCGAGCATTCGATCGGCGCGGGCTTGCGCAAGGCGAACGAATACCGGCTGCCGACCCAGTTCGCCGACGTCTCCAACCTCGACAAAAGCAACAACGTCTACGGCCGCGAGGACCGCCGGCGGCTGTTCGCCATCGGCAACCGCCTCTGGCATTCGGACAGCTCGTTCAAGCCGGTGCCGGCGAAGTATTCGCTGCTGCACGCCCGACAGATCCCGTCGAGAGGCGGCAACACCGAGTTCGCGGACATGCGGACGGCCTACGAAGCGCTCGACGACGAGACGAAGGCGCATATCGACGACATGGTCGCCTGGCACTCGCAGATCTATTCGCGCCGCTCCGTCGGTTTCGAGGAGTTCGACGAGGAGGAGCGCGAACGCATGCGCCCCGTCCGCCAGCGGCTGGTGCGCGTGCATCCCTCCACGGGGCGGAAGTCGATCTACCTGTCCTCCCATGCCGGGCGGATCGAAGGCGTTCCGGTGACGGAAGCCATGCTGCTGCTGAAAGACCTGACCGAGCACGCCACCCAGCGCGAGTTCGTCTATTCGCACAAGTGGTCGCAATACGACCTCGTCATGTGGGACAATCGGCGCACCATGCACCGCTCCCGCCCCTTCCCGGAGCACGAGCCCCGCGACATGCGCCGCACCACCGTCGTCGGCGAGGGGCCGACGATCGAGCAGGTCGAAGGCCTGGCGGCCTGACGCCGCTTTCCGGGGCGCGGGCGGCTAAAGCGCCGCCCGCACCTTCGGGAAGACCTCCTCGGCCATCAGCTGGAAGGTCTCCAGCGTCTGCGACTGGGGCATGCCGACGCCCTGGACGCTCATGATGATGTGGTTGACGCCGAGTTCGGCGTTGTAGCGCAGCATCTCCTCCGCCACCTCGTCCGGATCGCCGACGATGAAGCGGTCGGCGGCCAATTCTTCATAGGCCATGGATATGTCCTGGTCGCCCTTGGCCATGGCGCGGTCCTGGCCCCAAGCCTTGTAGAGGTCGTACATGCTCTTGATGTACGGGGCCGCGACCGTCACCGCTTCCTCGTGAGTGCGGGCGCAGAAGACTTCCCGCCGGATCGGCAGTTCGTCCGGAAACGGCTTGCCGAGCCTGTCGAGTTCCGCCCGGTAGATCTCCATCTGGCGCTTCAGCGTCTCCAGCTTCTGGTGCGGGTTCAGATACCAGCAGTCGCCGAGCCGGGCGGCGCGCTTCACGGCCGCGTCGACATTGGCGCCCATCCAGATCGGCGGCCGCGGGTTCTGGACCAGCGGCACGGAAATCCGCGCCTCGTCCAGCTCGAAATGGCTGCCTTGCATGGAGACCGGCTCCCCGGTCCAGAGCCGCTTGATCGCCTCCAGGTTCTCCTCGAAGCGCTGGACGCCCTCGCCCTTTTTGACGCCGAAGCCCTTGTATTCGACGTCGCGGTAGCCCAGCGCGCAGCCGAAGATGACGCGGCCGTTCGACATCAGGTCCATGGTCGCGAAATAGTCCGCGACCTCCAGCGGATTGTGCAGCGAGAGCAGCACGATGCCGGCGTTCAGGCGAAGGCTCGGCGCCTCCGCCATGACCCGGCAGAGATAGGGGACCTGCATCATCTCCCGGTGCGGATATGTGGAGAAGTGGGAGCCCTTCGTGATGCTGTCGTAGCCGAGCTTCTCCAGCATCCGGGCCTGCTCCATCAGCTCCTCGAAGCGGGCGCGCATGTCCTCGTCCCAGGGGAAGACGCCGCGCTGCATGACGCCGAACTGCATGGACTTCATTGCGCCGCCGCCTCCTTCGCGTCCGCGTCCCGGAAGTGCGGCAGGATCTCCTCGGCGACGGCGGCGGTATTCTCGCGCGCCTGGGCCACCGACATCGTGCCGAACTGCGTTTTGGTCAGCGATGTGTTGAAGCGGGCGAGCGCCTGATACTCCTCCAGCTTCTCGCGCACCGTCGCCGGCGAGCCGACGATGACGACGCCCGCCGCGATCAGGTCCTCCGCCGTCTGCGGCTTCAGATTGGTGCGCGACGCCCGGATGCGCTTCATGGATTCCGCGCTCGTGTATCCCGGCGGCAGCAGCATATCGAGCGGCATCTTGAGGAAATAGTTCGAGAGCGCCTCAAGATGCGGCTTCGCTTCCTTGAGCGCCTTCTCGTCCGTTTCCGCCACGTAGATCGAGTTCGACCAGGCGAGCTGGTCGGGGCTCGCCTGGTAGCCCGCCTTGTCCGCCTCCTCCCGGTACATGTCGAAGAAGCGGGCGACCGTCTCGATCGGCGAAAGCGTCTGGCAGTAGGTGTAACGGTTCCGGGCCGACCAGCGGATCGTGTCGGTCGAACCCTGGCTCGGCGTCCAGATCGGGGGGTGCGGCTTGCTATAGGGCCGGGGCCAGGGGTTCACGTAGCGGAAGTGATAGTGCTTGCCGACATATTCGAACGGCCCGGGTTCCGTCCATGCGCGGATGATCATGTCGTGCGCTTCGTGGAAGCGGGCATGGCTCTCCGCCGGATTGACGCCCATGGCGTGGTATTCGGCGCCGATGCCGCGCACGAAGCCCGCGATGAAGCGGCCGCGCGTCAGGTTGTCGAGCATCGCGAACTCTTCCGCCACCATCAGCGGATTGTTGAGGAGCGGCAGGGCGCGGCCCAGGACGGCGAGCTTCGCCCGTTTGACCGACCGGGCGAGCGCGCCCGCCAACACGCCCGGAATCGGCATCATGCCGTAGGCGGTCTGGTGATGTTCGTTCAGGCAAACCCCGTCGTAGCCGAGCTGGTCCGCGTATTCGAGCTGGTCGAGATAGCCGTGATAGAGCTCCGCCCCGACCTCGGGGTCGTAGTGGGCGTTGGTGAACGTCACCCAGGCGGACCCGTTCGTCGCGATCGCGTCGAGGTCGACCGGCGCATAGGGCATCAGGTGGAAGTTGAAGAATTTCATGAGCCGGCTCCTCCTTCGGCCGCATCGATGAAGGCGATGATCGCGTCGGCCGCAGCCTCCGGCCGTTCCAGATGCGGCAGGTGCCCGCATTCGCTCAGCACCTCGGCCTTGGCGCCCGGAATGAGCCGAGCGTATTCGTGGGCATAGGCCGGCGGGAAGGCCGGGTCCGACTCGCCCCAGAGCGCCAGCGTCGGCCGGTCGATCCGGTGCAGCCACTTCCTTAAGTGCGGATCGTAGGCGCGCGGCTGCCAGGCAAGGCGGGCGGTCGCCTCCTGGTTCTTTGCGACGATGTCGGCGTTGGCGGGATCGGACAGGCGCTCGACCATCGCCGCCGCCTTGGCGGGATCGTGGAACATGCGCCGCGCCCGCTCCTCCGGCGAGACGAGGAAGATATCCATGTGATCCTCGCCTTCGATGTAGAGCCCGGCCGCGCACATCAGCGTGCAGGTGGCGATGCGGCTCGTGTTGCGGACGGCGAGATCGGCGACGAGCCAACCGCCGAGCGACAGCCCGACCAGATGCGCGCCCTTGAGATCGAGTTCCGCCATGAAGTCGAGGTAGAAGTTCGAGAGGTCGGCCACCCGGTCGAGCCAGGGCGGGTCGTCCGACGTGTCGAATCCCGGATGCGACGGCGCCAGCACGTCGAACCGGCTCGCCAGCCGATCGTGGAACGGACCCCACACGCCCGCCCCGCTCGCGCCGTGCAGGAAGAGCAGCGGCGCCCCCTCCCCGCCCCGGCGCAATGCGATCTCGCAGCCGTCGAGCCGCATTCGGCTTTCCCGATGCGCCGCCATGCCGTTTCCTCCCCGTTGTCTTTCCGCGATCATGGCGCCCGCCGTCCGCCTGCGGCAACCGTCCCCCGAGGAGCACACTTATGACCCTGATCGCAGCCCACCGCGGCGGCGCCGAACTTTGGCCGGAGAACAGCCCGACGGCGTTCCGGAACGCGGCGAAGCTCGCCGTCGAGTTCATCGAGTTCGACGTCCACGTCAGCCGGGACGGCAAGCTCGTCGTCCACCACGACGCGACGCTCGACCGGATGACCGACGGGCGCGGCGCGATCATGGATCTCGACTGGGCAGATATCGCCGCCACGTCGATCCGAGGCGCCGGCGGCGAGCGGCCGCCGCTCCTCGACGAGGTAATCGATATCTTCAAGCCGACCGCGATCGACCTTCGCCTGGAGATCAAGTTGAACGCGAAGGCCGCCCCCTATCCCGGCATCGAGCAGGCGGTCGCCGACGCCCTCGCCGCCGCCGGCATGCTGGAGCGGACTGTCGTCAGCGCCTTCTCGCTCGACACGCTCGACCGCTTCCGCGCCGTCGCAACGCCCGGCCGCGGCGTGATCTGGCTGATCAACCCGATGACGCTGCGCCATATCGGCGGCATCCAGGGGGCCATCCGCCTCGCCAAGGCGGCGGAGGTCCCGGAGTTGTCGCCCCGTTCGCCGGACGTCGATCGGGCGATGCTCCAGGCCGCGAACGCCGCCGGCCTCCGTCTCGGCGCCTATGCCGTCAACGACCTCGCCACGATCCGCCGGATGCTCGACCTCGGCGTCGCAGCCTTCACGTCCGACCGACCGGACCGGGCCTTGGCGGAACGGGCGAAGCGGGCCTAACCTTTCGGCCAGGGAACACCCCAGCATTCCGAAAAGAGGAAACGTCATGCAAGTCGGCTTTATCGGCCTTGGCACCATGGGCGCCAGTTTCGCGAGCAATCTGCAGACCAAGGGCAAGTACGACATCATCGTCCACGACATCAGCCAGCAGGCCGCCAAGCGGCACATGGACCAGGGCGCCACCTGGGCCGAGAGCCCGAAGGCGCTGGCCGAGAAGTGCGACGTCGTGCTGACGTCCCTGCCCGGCCCGCCCGAAGTCCGCGCCGTCGCGCTCGACGCCGAGACCGGCCTCCTCGCCGGCATGAAGCCCGGCTCCGTCTTCTTCGATCTCTCGACCAACTCGCCGACCGTGATCCGCGAAATCCATGCCGAGTTCGAGAAGAAGGGCGTCCACCTGCTCGACGCTCCGGTCTCCGGCGGGCCGAAGGGCGCCGCTTCCGGGCGCTGCGCCATCTGGGTCGGCGGCGACAAAGACGTGTTCGAGGCCAACCGCGCGCCGCTCGACGTCATGGGCGACGCCGTCCGCTATATCGGCCCGATCGGCGCCGGCTCGATCGC
>DAINCG010000197.1:0-6933 GCA_036732525.1 Pseudomonadota bacterium
CCGCTTGCTCTTGCGATGGATGTAGCGGGCCATCAGCTCCTTGCCGGTGCCGCTTTCGCCGTTCAGCAGGACGGTCGCGTCCGAAGGAGCGATCTGGTCGGCGAGGCGGATGGCGGCGGCCATGGTCGGGTCGCCGTAGATGATCGTGTCGTCCTCTTCCGCGACGGCGGCGACGACGGCGGCGATCAATTCCGGGTCGGGCGGCAGCGGGACATATTCCTTGGCGCCGGACTTGATCGCCTTGACGGCGGCGGCCGTATCGGCGCCGAGGCCGCAGGCGACGACCGGCGTCGCGATCCGCTCGGCGCGCAGGCTGTCCATGAACCGTGAGACGTCCAACTGCACGTCGATGAAGACGAGGTCCGCGCCCTGGCCGGCGCGCAGCGCCTTCAGGCCGCCGTCTTCCTCGTCGCAGTGCAGCACCTTGACGCCCTGCTGGATGGCGATCTTGCTCGCTTCGCCCATGTAACCGTTCAGCGAGCCGACAATCAGCAAGCGCATACGCTTGATCTCCCTGGGAAAAGGACGCCCGTGACGGGTTAGTTGCGGTCGTTCCGCAGAATTTCGGTCATGGTGACGCCAAGGCGCTCTTCGACGATGACGACTTCGCCGCGCGCGACCAGGCGGTCGTTCACGTAGATCTCGATCGCCTCGCCGACCTTGCGGTCGAGTTCGATGACGGCGCCGCGGCCGAGCTTCAGCAGCTGGCTGACCTGCATCGACGCATGGCCGAGCACGGCGGACACCTGGACGGGGACGTCATAGACGGCGCCGAGGCCGCCCAGCGTCTGGTCGCCGCCGGCGGGCGCCGACGCCGGCGCGGCGGTGTCGGCGTGTTCGGGGAGCGCGAGTTCGTTTTCGTCAGACATTGCTCAGGTCTCCTGCTGCGGTCGTCGGTTCGGCCGCGCTTTCGGCGGCGTCCGATAGGTTTTCGGCAATCGCGCCGAGAGCGTCGGCGACGCTCGCGGCGATACGGTTCAGGTCGCGCGCCAGGCCGCCGTCGGCCCATTCGACGCGCACGTCCCCGATCGCGACGGCGGCGTCTTCCAGGGTGACGAGACGGCCGGGATAGCCCGCCCGCTCGACCAGGTCGGCCAGCCGCTCTTCGACCGGTTCGTAGTCGTCCGGCGAGAGACGTACGACGATGCGCGGCTCGTCGGCGGCGCGCGCCAGCGCGTCGCGGACGGTCGCGGCGATTTCGTCGGCCCCGACCCGCGCGGCGAGCGCGGGGAAGGCCCGGGCGACGGCCCGCGCCGCCGCCTGACTCGCGACGGCGGCGGCGACGGCTTCCGCCGCCTCGGCGCCGCTGATCGCGCCCTCCAGACACCCGGCGATGCTTGCGAGAAGACCATCCTCCGCGGCCGCCGCTTCCGCGGCGGCGCGAGCGTTCGCCTCGTTTTCGCCGGCGGCATAGCCCGCGGCGAAGCCTTCGGCGCGGGCGACGTCGAGGGCGGCGGCGTCGAACGCCTCCTCGTCCGCCTCGGCGGCCTCGGGTTCGGCTGCGTTGGTCGAGACGACGAACGCGTCGTCGTCGTCGAACGCCTGGTCGAAAAGGAAGGGACGGGCTTGCATCGCCTAGAACACCATCTCGTCGTCGTCGCCCATGGAGATCGTGATCTCGCCGGAGTCGGCGAGCTGCTTCGCGATGCCGACAATGCGGCCCTGCGCGGCGTCGACCTCCTTCAGGCGGACCGGCCCCAGGTTGGCCATGTCTTCCTTGAATATCTTGGCGGCGCGCTCGGCCATGTTGCTGATGACCATCTCGCGGAACTTCTCCGACCCGCCCTTCAGCGCCAGGGCGAGATCGCCCTTGTCGATGTTGCGCAACAGCGTCTGCACTCCGGCGTTGTCGAGCACGGTCAGATCGTCGAACGTGAACATCAGCGACTTGATCCGCTCCGCGGAGTCGCGGTTCCGATCTTCAAGCTGCAGCATCAGTCGCTGTTCCGTGCTGCGGTCGAGCGCATTGAAGATCTGCGCCAACTGCTCGTGCGGATCGGTGCGGGACGTGCGGGCGAGGGCGGCCAGAAATTCCGTTTCGAGCGTCTTTTCGACGTCTTCCAGCACGTCCTTCTGGACCGACTCCATGGCCAGGATGCGCTGCATGATGTCGACCGCTTCGATTTCGGGCAGCAGCGCCAGGACCTTCGCGGCATGGTCCGGGCGAACCTTCGAAAGCACGACGGCGACCGTCTGCGGATACTCGCCCTTCAGATAGTTGGCGAGCGTCTCCTCATTCACGTTGGAGAGCTTTTCCCACATGGTCCGGCCGGCCGGACCGCGGATCTCTTCCATGATCGAGGCGACCTTGCTGCCGGGCATCACCCGCATCAGCATGCGCTCGGTCGCATCCAGGCTGCCGCGCAGGCCATGGGCGCCGACCAGTTGTTCCTTGAAATCGACGAAGATGTTCTCGACCTGGTCCGGCGTAATCTTGCCGAGCGTCGCCATTGCGTGCGACAGCTGCTTGACCTCGTCGACATCGAGATTCTCCAGAATCTTGGACGATGCCTCTTCGCCGATGGCGAGCAGGAATGCAGCGGCCTTGGCGGAACCGGTCAGTACGGACGCGTTGGCGGCGGCGTGCGGCGCGGCTTCACGCATGCGCGGGGCGCTGGTCTCGGCCATCGATCAGTCTCCCTGCATCCAGCGGCGAAGGACCGCGATCGAATCGTCGGGATGCTCCTTGAGGAGGTCGTCGACCTGTCGCAGCAACAGATCGCCGATGCCGCCTTCGATGCCGTCGAGCGCGGTATGCTCGGGCTCGGGCAGCGCCAGACCGGCGCCGTCCGGGCCGGCCAGCGCCGCCTGAGCGCCGTCCGGGCCGCCGAGCGCCGCGAGATCGGCGTCCGCGTCGGCATCGCCGTTCTTCTTCACGCCGAGCGCGCGGTTGACGGCGGGCCGCATGACCAGAAGGACGGCCAGAAGCGCGATCAGGAACAGCGCAGCCATCTGGCCGATGCGGAAATAGTCTTCCTTGTCGAGGACGATCGCATCCGGATCGGCCGCGCCGAAGACGGCGTCGGGGCGCGCGAACTCGAGGCTCGCGATCTCGAAGCGGTCGCCACGCTCCGCATCGAAGCCGACCGCGGACTTGGCGAGGGCTTCCAGCGTCTGCAACTGCTCCGGCGTGCGCGCCTGGTAGACCGTCTGGCCGTCGGCGTTCTCGATCTGCTCGGCGTCGACCATGACGGCGACGCTCAGCCGGCGGACGAGACCGCTTTCGCGAATGTGCGTGCGGATCGTCTTCGAAATCTCGAAGTTGTTGACCTCTTCGGTCCGGGCGGACTGGCTCGCGGATCCGGCGGCGGCGGCGCCGCCGTCGTCGGTGTTCGGCAGGTTCTGGTCGACGGACACCCGGTCGGCGCCGTCGCCGTCGCGCGACTGGCTTTCTTCCGTGATGATCTGGCTGGACCGGAGCACCTGGCCTTCGGGGTCGAACTGCTCGGAATTGGTCGTGATGCGGTCGAAGTCCAGGTCGGCGCTGACCTGCGCGCGCACGCGGCCGGGTCCGACGGCCCGCTCGAGGAGGAGTTCGATCGCATCGGCGAGCCGCTTTTCGATTTCGATCTTACGCAGCTCGGCCGCGCCGCCGATCGCGGCGTTCGGGTCGTTCGCCACGCCGCCGTCGCCAGAGGCGAGAAGATTGCCGTTGGTGTCGACGATCGAGACCTTGTCCGGATTGAGCTTCGGCACGGCCGAGGCCACGAGATGCCGGATCGACGCGACCTGTTGTGCGGTCAGCGCCGGGCCGCGCGTGGCGATGACGATGGAAGCGGTCGGGTCCTGCTGCTCCCGGCTGAACAGTTCGCGCTTCGGCAGCACGAGGTGGACGCGAGCCTGGCGGATCGGACCAAGGGTGCGAATGGAGCGGGCGAGTTCGCCTTCGAGCGCCCGGAGCCGGGTCATCTGCTGCGCGAAGCTGGTGGCGCCCAGGCCGTCGGCCTTGTCGAGCAGCTCATAGCCGCCGCCGCCGCCGGCCGGAAGCCCATCCTGGGCCAGCAGCATGCGCAGCCGGGCGATTTCGCCCTTCGGAGCCATGATCGCCTGGCCGTCCTGCGTCGTGTCGACGACGACGCCCATCGATTCGAGGCGAGTCATCACCGCGCCGGCGTCGGCGGGCTCCAGGTCGGAGAACAGGACCGCCATCTCCGGCGTCGTCATCTTGTTGACGAAGAAGCCGAAGAAGCCGAGCAGACCCGCGACGGTGACGCCGATGGCGATCAGCCGGCCGGGCCCGAGGCGGGTCAGGATTTCGAGGATGTTTTGCACGAGCGGTCGGTCTTTGCCTGACGTTTCCCAATCGGGCGACGTCCGGACGCTAGGGCCGACACGGTGAACAGGACGTTAAGCGTAGGAAATTTTTGCCGGGTGTGCGGGCCGGCGAATCGGGTTCACCGATACTGCTGAACCCGCGTCGTCCGGAGCCCGGCGAGGCCGTGGCTGCTGATCAGCCGCCGCCAGCCTTCGAACTCCTCTTCGGAGAGCTGGTATCGGGCCCTGGCGTCGTCCAGGGACAGCAAGCCGCCCTCGACGGCTGCGACGACTTCGGCCTTGCGGCGGATGACCCACCGCTTGGTCGAGGCCGGCGGCAGGTCCGCCAGGCTCAGGCGGTCGCCGGTCGGGCCGATGACGAAGGCGGGCTTGTTCTGGTTGGCTGCATCGCGCGGCATGGACGGTTCCGGCTCAAGGTCTCGCAGTCTTGTGAGGGCCTGATAATGCCCGCAACCGCTTTCCGGCTTGCTAATGGGCAGGGTTAACGGGTCCGAAAAAAATTTCCGGACCCGTTAAGACGTTATCGTTTGATCTGCACGAGTTCCTGCAACATTTCGTCGGCGGTGGTGATCACCGTGGACGAGGACGAGAATGCGCGCTGCGTGATGATCATGTTGGAGAACTCGCGGGCGATATCGACCGTCGACTGCTCCAGGGTCTTCGGCACCACGGTGCCGACGCCGCCCGAACCCGCATTGTTCAGGAAGAACCGGCCGGACTCGAGGGTCGACTGGAAGGCGTTGCCTTCGACGGAGTTGAGGCCGTTCGGGTTGTTGAAGTCGGCGATCGGCAGGCGGAAGATCGACTTGTAGGTGCCGTTCTTATAATTGGCGATGACGAAGCCGTCGTCGTCGATCGTCACGCCCGTGAAGGGCGCGAAGCCGACGCCGTCCTGCCCGGTCGACTTCAGCTGGAAGCTGTCGCCGCCGATGCCGAGGCCGGACTTCGTGCCGACGCGGCCGAAGTCGAAGGAAATGGTCGAGTTCGGCGCGAGGGACGCGGCGTCGTTCCAATCGACCACCATGTCGACCGAGGACGGCGACAGCAGCTCGCCCGAGTTGGCGAAGGTCAGGAACGTCGACTGGCCCGACACGAACGAGTCGCCGGAGTCGCTGGTCGACGCAGCGAACTTCAGGATGTAGTCGTCGGCGGACAGCGAGGCCGTGCCGGCCGGCACGCCGGCGGGCGCGAAGGTGATGCCGCCGACGTCGAGCGCGATGATCGAGTCGCGCGCTTCCAGGCTCGAATCCCACGCGACGTTCACTTCGCGCATGCTGTCGCCGACCAGTTCGCCGTCGGCGTCGTAGCTGAGGGTGAAGGTCGTCGTGGCCGCATCGACCGTGCCGTTCGTCGCGGCCACGGTGACGGTCCAATCGGTCGAGCCGTCGGCGTTGGTGACGCTGTGATCGAAAGTCAGGTCGACGGACGTCGTCGTGGTCGAGGAGCCGTTCTCCGTGACGGAGGGGATCGACACATTGCTGATCGTGAAGGACGCCGGCTTCGTGCCCGCATTGCCCGGGTTCGGATTCGCCGAGAGCGTGCCGGCGACTTCCAGGTGGTCGGAGCGGGTGAAGTCGAACTCCATGTTATGCGTGCCGCCGAGCTCGTCATAGGCGCGCGAGGAGGTGACGTAGTTGTCGCCGACCTTCATGGAGCCGGGGAACGAAGCCTGCAGGGTGACTTCGCTGGTCGCCTTCGAAGAGAACGCGACGTCGGTCACGTCGACCGGCATCAGATCGGCTTCGCTCGTCGGATCCGGGACGATCTCGTTGCCGGCGCCATCGACGTATTCGCCGTCGTCGCCGAGCTTCCAGCCCATCAGGTAATGACCGGCCGCGTTCACGAACGAGCCTTCCGCGTCGATGGCGAAGTGGCCGGCGCGGGTGAACATCGTGTCGCCGGTGGCCTCGCCGCCTTGGACGTTCGAGTTCACGACGAAGAAGCCATTGCCGGAGATGGCGATGTCGGTGTCGTTCTCCGTCGGCTGCAGCAGACCCTGCGCGCTGACGTTGTTGACCGAGTTGTGGGTCACGCCCGCGACCGCGCCCTTGGAGCCGGCGCCGGCGACGAGGGTCGAGAACTGGCTGGTCTTCGACTTGTAGCCGACCGTGTTCACGTTCGTGATGTTCTCGGAGATCGTGCCGAGAGAGCGCGACTGCGCTGCGAGACCGGTGACGCCGGAAAACAGGCTTCCATAGAGGCTCATGTCTGGACTCCTTAAGCGGGGATTGCTGTGGTTGGACCCGGTTTAGCTGGCGGGCGTGGTTTTGACGGAAGGAACGCGGGCGGCGACGATGTCGTCGAGGCTGACGGGGATGCCGCCGACGGAAAGCATGAGTGCGCCATCCGTATTGCGAAGCTCTTCGGCGATGCCGGAGAAGCCGATTGTGGCTGCGATATCGCCGCCGTCTTCGCTCTTGGCGACGACGGAGAGGCGGTAGGTCTTCGACGGGTCGACTGGCTGACCGTTGTCGCCGATGCCGTCCCACGAAACGCGGTGCAGTCCGATCGCGCCGGACGGATCCTCAAAGCGCTTGATGACCCGGTTTTCCGCCCGCGTCGCCGACGGGTCGATGATCGCGACCTCCACGTCGCCCGCGAGCGACGGCAGGTTGTAGAACATTTCCGCGCCGTCCGCGCCGAGCGGGACGATGTCTC
>DAINCG010000197.1:6971-7487 GCA_036732525.1 Pseudomonadota bacterium
ATGTCTCCGATGGCGTCCGCCTGCTTGCCGACGAACTGCACGGCCGACTGGATGCGCGCCGTCTCCTGGGCGTCGATCAAGGCGCCGAGGCGAGAGTTCATCGAGACGGTCTGCTCGACCTGGGTCATGTTCACGATCTGCTCGGTGAACTGGTTCGTGTCGAGCGGCTCGAGCGGGTCCTGGTTCTGCAGCTGAACGGTCAGCAGGTTCAGGAAGGTCGAGAAATCGTCAGCGATCGAGGTCGTCGAGTTCGAGCCCGGGCGCGCGGTGCACGTCAGGTTGCCGAAGAGGGGCGAGACGGTGGTCATGGCGTCGGTCCTCTAGGCCAGCATGTCGACGCCGCCGATGGTGGCGGCGCGCCAGCGCGGGGCCGGCGGCGGTTGAAAGGGATCGCTCGGCAGGGCGTCGTCGGTTTCGCCGGCCTTGCCGGACCAGGCGAGGCCTTCGCCCTCGCCGTCGCGCCGTTCGGCGCCCTGGCCGCCGAGCTCGAACGAGAGGTCGTTCGAACCGACGTCG
>DAINCG010000197.1:7497-8595 GCA_036732525.1 Pseudomonadota bacterium
AGGCCGGCGTTCTGAAGCGCGCGCTGCAGTTCCCGCGCGTCCCGCTGCAGCAGTTCGACCGTCTCCGGCCGCTCGGCGCGGACGACGACTTCGGTCCGGCGGTCTTCGTGGAAGTCGAGGATCACCTCAACTTCGCCAAGCTCCCGCGGATAGAGCTGCATCTTAATGCGGTCCGGCGCATCGCCGATCGCGCGCGCGAACTGGAACGCGACCTGGGCGGCCGGCGTCTGCTGGGCCATCGCCGTGGAGAAGCGGCGGCCGGCGAGCTGCGCCATCGGGTCGGGGCGCCGATCGGTTTCGGCGGTTTCGAAAGGATCGCTCGCAAGCAGGCCGTCGAAATCCTGGCCGCGGCCGGTCTCGGCCGGCTTCGCGTCCTTCGGCTCGACCGGCATCGCTTCGCCCGTGGCGGACTTCGCCCGGGGCGCCGTCGCATCGAGTTCGACAGGCGCCGCGACGCGTGCGGTCCGGCCGCCCGGCGTCAGGACCGACTGGTCGGCGACGCCGTCGAGCCCGACGATCTCGTTTGAGGCGACAGCGCCGCCGTTTGCGACCGGCGCGGCCGGGACCGCCATGTCGGCGGCATCGGTCGAGGTCGCGGGCAGATCATGGGCCGTGCGGGGCGCCGGACGGTCGACCGCATCCTGAGCGGGCGCGACCTCCGTTCGAGCGACCGTATCGGCCGCGCGCGGCGTCGCGCCGGCCTTGGCCACACCGTCTTCCGGCTGTCGGCGACGGCGGGTTCCGGCGTCGGCGCAACATCGGTCGCGGAGAGCGTCTTGGTCGATTCGACCTCAGCTCCGCCGTCGACTGCGGCGGCGATGGGAGCGGCCGCAGCCGGCGCGCGCGCCAGCGAAGGCCTGTCGTCGGATTTCGGCGCGGCTTGGGCCGGGGTCGCAGGCTGCGCCGGGGTCGCCGGCGTGGTGGGCTGGGCCGGAGCGGCAGGCTGGGCAGCCGCCGCCGGGGCGACCGAGTGCGACCGCTGAGCCGGCTGGGCTGGCTGGGCCGGGATAGCGGGCGTCGCGGGCGTTGCGGGCATCGCGCGCTTCGCCGGCGCATTGGACGGCGCGGCCTGGTTAGCCGGCGTCGTTTGTGCGGATG
>DAINCG010000198.1:0-2368 GCA_036732525.1 Pseudomonadota bacterium
CAGTGGTAGACTTTTACGCCGCCAAGTGGCCGGTTTTTGCGCCGCCGTTGACAGTAATGCAAAAAGCACCTAAGTATTTGTGTGAGCTGAATTCTTCCGAATGGAATAAAATCTCATTCGTAATCAGTAGGTCCGCAGTTCAAATCTGCGCGCCGGCGCCAGCGTTTTCAAAGGGTTAGGGGAAATTCGGCTGGGCGCGAAGCCGCCGCGGACCGCGCACACAGCCTCGCAGGCTTATTCCAGCGCGCGCTTGGACCGTGTTCACCGAATTATTCGGTTTATCGACGGGTCTGTGGAGGCGCCTGATGGTCTGCATCGCGCTTGCCGTCCTTCGTGTTCGGCGTGGGGTATGAAAGCCGATCCGGGACGCAGGCTTCAGATGAGGAAGACTTCAAGGAGGTCGTTATCCTGCGCCGATCCACGCAGAGTGGCGCGAAGACGAGCTTGATGGGCGGCTATTCCACCGAACCGGGCCATTGCTATTGAACATGACGGCCATTCAATGTTTCCGTCCCACTCGCTGCTCCCGGAAGAAAATGTACAGGCCCGAGCCTGTGACGATGGCGGCGCCGATGAAGGTTTCGCGGGAGGGCACGTCCGCGAAGAAGAGGTAACCGTAGAGAGTCGCCCAGATCAGCATGAAATAACGGACCGGGGTAACGACGACCGCCTCTCCATAGACAAAGGCATAGACGGTGAGAAACTGAGCGACGCCTTGGAGGCCGCCCGTCAGCGCGAAGAGGGCGAGGCCTGAGAGGTCTGGCATTGTCCAGGCGAAGGGGAGAGTCGAAGCGCCGGCGGCGACGGTGAAGCCCGTCGAGATCAGCACCATGGAGCTGGGGCTATCCGTCTGGCCGAGGCGGCGTGTCAGGATATCACGCATGCTGGTCAGAACCGGCACGCAGGCCGCGAGCAGCAGCGGCCAAATGAGGCCTCCGGTCGCGGCCGGATTCACGATGAACATGACTCCGCCAAAGCCGACCGCGACCGCCGTCCACCGCCGCCAGCCGACCTTCTCGCCGAGGAAGTAGGGCGCCAGCGCCGTCAGAATGAGTGGGCTGAGGAACATGATCGCCGTCATGGTGGCGAGCGGCGTGAACTTGAGCGCGGTCATGAAGCAGGCGCCGGTGAGCGCGATATTGAGCCCGCGCGCGACCTGGCGTCGCCAGTCCACGATGCGCACCTGCGTCCAGCCGCCCTGCCATCGCATCACGGCGGCCGTCACGAGCAGGACGAAGACGGCGCGGAAGAACATCACCTCGCCCACTGGATAGTCATCCAGCATCGTCTTCGAGACCGCGTCGGTGAAGGAGAAGATCGCCCCCGCGCCCAACATACAAAGCACGCCTTTGGCCGAGCCCGTGAGCGCGCGTCGGCGCATGTTCGCTTACCCTTCCTGGCGTTTCGTAGCTGTTGGGTTTCGGCCCATGGTAGCGGCAGGTGGAGCGCCGCCAAACCGCTCCGATTTACAGATCAGAGCCCCGTTCGAAAGCCGATTGACATCACTGAGTTCACGGGTCGAGGCGGATCCACACTCGCGCGGGCTTTTGCCGCGCAAAGGTCGTGGATAGAGACCTCTTGGCTCAGATTGCGCTTCTGGTTTTGGAACTGGAGCCCGACTGCGCCCAATTGATGGTTAGAAATTCTGATCAGGGACCATCTCGTGCAAGGGCTGGACCGTCGGGTCGATCTGGCGACGCCAGTAATAATCGAGCGCGGTCTTGTAGGAATTCCAGACGCGACGAAGTTCGCCGACCGGTTCTTCATGGACATCGACCCGTAGATCGACGCGGGCGTAGGCGCGCTCTGCGTAAACCAGGAGCGCGGCGGAGTTCTGGCCGCCATGCTGGCCGCCGGCGTCGCGCCCGGCCTCCAAGGCGCACATCAGGCGTTCTTCGAAGGGCTCAGCCGCTGCATCCGCGTAGCCACGCTCGATCGCTTCCAGGACATTCTCGCCTACCAGCACATTACCGAGGGCGATCAGGCCGTCGCGGACATGGTGGCCCGCCCAGTCGCGGTTGTGCAAACCAGTCCGAGCGGCGGCGAACCCGTCGGCGTCAATCACGCCCAACTGGCGGTATTCGTGGTTGGGATCGGCTTCAAGGAGCTCTTCGATGACGCCGGGCGCCTTGTAGCCTGTTTCAAGAAGCTTCAAGGCGGTTCGTCCAAGCCGCGGGTCGGCGATGGCCATTATCGCAACGGCGCCGAGGTTGGGCGCGACATGCGGAACCCGCGCGCCAACCGCGAGCGAGCGGGTCGCTGTCGCGACGCCGAACATGCCCGTCTCGCGATCGCGGGCCATGATGGTGAACGTCATAGGCAGAGCTCCAGAACCGATCCGAGCGGCCAAGCGTCTGGCGCCGAACGA
>DAINCG010000198.1:2411-2749 GCA_036732525.1 Pseudomonadota bacterium
CCGCCGCATGTCCGCCGCCCGCGGCATGGATCTCACCCAAATCGGCGGCGTCGAGCCGATGTTCGGCGCCGGCTCCTGTCGGCCGCGCGCCCTACTCCACTCGGTCTGCGAAGACCAGTGCGCCCGGCGTCAGCCGTCGGGCGACGACGTCGCGTCCGGTGGAGCTTCGCGCCCGAGCGCTTGCATCAAGGCCCATGCAAGCGCGCTGTTCGAGCTGATCGCCGGACGACCGAAGCGCGCGCGTGCGGCGGGCAAGGCGCGGATCGTCGGCAGGCCGGTGGCGCTGAGCAGCACGGCGTCCGCCGGGTTGGTGGAGCCAAAGAAGACCACCGAATCCG
>DAINCG010000198.1:2813-4826 GCA_036732525.1 Pseudomonadota bacterium
CTCGGAGGATGGAGGCGACGTCGGCGCGGGGGACGGCGACGACCTCGAAGCCGACGGCGGACCAATACGCGACGCCGGCTTCGATCAAGGGCTCGGGATAGGGGACGATCAACGCGATTCGCTGCGCGTCGAGCGCCCGCAAGGCGCCGGCGACGGCGTTCGCCGCAGTGATCACCGGATAGCCGAAGCGCCGGCTGAAGTCGGCGACGAGACGGTCTTCCCGTTCCCGGCCGACCAGGTAGGACGAGCCCGTACACGCGAAACCGAAGGCCGCCAACGGCAGGGCGTCGTAGCCGGCGAGCGCGTCGTCCATATGCTCAATGTAGTCGACGAGCCTGCCGGAGGCCGTTTCAGCGCCGCTTCTGAGCCGCGTCGTCAGCGGTTCGACGTCCCGCGGCAGGAGCCGCCGCATCTCCATCTCGACGGTCGGGTTTGCTTGCGGCGTGCCGACGCCGACCCAGCCGCCCGCTCCATACTCTCGCGCCAAGGGCCCCTCCCGCGTGAAACCTGCAAGCGCATGCTCAGGGTTCCGCCCCGCGACGTCCAGGTCGTGTGCTCATAGAATGCGCGCCGCCGCGCTTCGACGATGAACCGGACGCCGGCCGGATCGCTGACATTCACCATGAGGACGCTCTTGACGTGCTGCGCGAACCAGATACCGAGATGAACCGGCTGAGAACTGAGGTTTCCGGAACCGATGTGTCGATCCCTACGACCAAGACCTCGGCCTTGAGCGGATGCTCGGAACGCGTTTGGGCGGGCGATTGATGCGGCAAGCGATCAACAAGCGAGGGGCGTCCAACAGGACCCGCGGGTCCGGTTCTTGGTCGTCTGGCCTAGTCGCGAAGGTCGTGTGCGCCGTCGGCCTGGCTATCGGCATGGCCGGATGTACGGGAAAACCCGACGGCGTCGAGCCGGTTCAGGGCTTCGATGTCTCTCGATATCAGGGCCTCTGGTACGAGATCATGCGGCTCGACCACAGCTTTGAGCGCGGCCTGACCAATGTGACGGCGCGGTATACGCCGCGACCGGACGGAACGCTTGAAGTGGTCAATCGCGGCTTTGATCCCGAAGACTGCGAATGGGACGAAGCGACCGGCGTAGCGGAGTTTCAAGGCGACAAAAGCGTCGCCAGCCTCTCTGTGACTTTCTTCTGGCCGTTCGCGGGCGGCTATCACGTCTTCGCGTTGGACAAGGCGGACTACCAATATGCCCTCGTGTCCGGACCGGACCGCGATTACCTCTGGCTGCTTGCGAGAGACCCAGCGCTTTCAGTCGAGATCCGGCAGAGCTTGGTGGACGAAGCGCGCGCCAAAGGCTTTCCCGTCGATGATCTGATAATGGTCAACCACGACCCGGCGGCCTGTCAGTGATAGCGCCAGAGGGGGCGGGCCCAGTTCGGCGCGGACGGGCGGACGTCCGGAATAAAGGAATTCCCGATGCCTGGAACGGGCAATCAATCCAACGCAACGCGCAAGCTTGAAGGCGTCTGGGCCGCCATTCCGACGCCTTTTCTGCCCGACGGCGCGCTCGATCTCGATGGCGCGGCGGCGAACGCCGCGCGCTACGCCTCCGACTTTGGCTGCGACGGCGTCTTCTGCAATGGCATAATGGGCGAAGGCTGGGCGCTGACGGTCGACGAACGGCGGGACGTCCTGACCGCAATAATTGCCGGCGCCCAAGGCCGCCTGCGCGTCGGCGTTGTCGTCACCCATCATGCGCCGGCCGAGGCGCTGGCGCTGGGCCGCCATGCCGGCAAAGCCGGCGCGCATCACATCATCCTCATGCGGCCGCGTGGCCAGTACCGCGCACAGGAACTGCCCGCCTTCTGCGCGGCGGCTGCAGAGGCGGCAGGGACGCCGATCGTCATTTTCGAGTCTCCCGCCCCAGGGATGAGCTTTGGCCCTGATGTGATCGAAGCGGTCGCGCAGAAAGAGCTGCTGCTCGCCGTGAAGGCGCCGGGCGGCGACAAGGCGGTCGCCGCGCTTCGCCGCCAGATCGGCGCGGACGTCC
>DAINCG010000198.1:4853-8104 GCA_036732525.1 Pseudomonadota bacterium
AAGATCAGTACATGGCCGAGCTGGCCCGAACGCCGGATGCGCCCCTCTACGCCAATCCCGAGCCCTATCTCTATCAAGCGCCGAATCCCCGGCCTATTCATGCCTATCGCGATGCATTTCTCAGCGGGGACGCCACGGCCGCGCACGCGAACTGGCGCAACCTGTCGCCGCTGCGGCCCATCTACGATCGATGGGTGATCGGCCAGCTCGATCAAGGGCATTCGCCGGTTCCGGCCTTAAAGCATTGGGCGCGTCGAATGGGGCTCGCGACCGGTCCCGTTCGCTTTCCGCTCGAACCGCTTGCGCCTGCGGCGGCCAGGCAACTCGACGCCGAGTTGGATGGCGCCGGGGTTCCTCTCGGGTGATCGGCTCCAATGACATTGGCACGTAATCGGCGCCTCGGGCCAAAGCGATATCGGCCGAGCCGATGCCGCCGCTCGCTTGAAAGTCCTATTGCGCTCCGGCGGTTGTGATCCGGCTGGCGTCCCTTTGGCGCATTTGGCCTGCGAACTGCAGCCTTCTAAGCTTGCCAAGCGACGTGCAAGCGCCTGAAATCTTGGGCGAATACTCTGAGGCGTTGGATCGGAGGATATGCATGCAGGCTTCGGCGGAAGGCCCAGGACCCCCTGAAGGTCCAACTCTGAGCGTGACATTCTTCTATTATCGCGACCTGCCTCGGGCGATGGCCTTTTATGAGCGGACGCTTGGTTTCAAGCTGGCGATCGACCAGGGTTGGTCAAAGATTTATCGCGTTGCCGGCGGCGCTCATATCGGATTGGTCGACGAGACCCGTGGCTCCCATCGCGCCGCCGCCGACAAGCCCGTACAGTTCGCAATCCGAGTGCCCGACGTCGACGCTTGGCATGCGTGGATCGCCAGCCAAGAGGTCCATGGCCTGACGTCGCCCCGCACGAACGACGCCTTGGGCATCCGGGCGTTCGTTTTTAATGACCCAGAAGGTTACCAGATTGAAATTCAATCCGCTTTGCGGCCGGGCGCCTGACGGCGGGGCGTCCGGGCGTCGACCCGGTTGGGGCGGCCGTCCTCGTCGATAGCCACACCGTAGTGGGTTCGCGCTGCGGCGGGGCTTACCTTCTCCTGGCGCACGTCCCGCGCGACCGCCTCGGGATCTCGCCGCCGCGGGTCGCCGAGCCCGCCGCCGCCGGGGGTCTCGATCCTCAGAAGCGCGCCCTTCGCCACCGGGCGCTCGGAGAGCGTCGAAGGCAGGCGTTGCTCCGCCTCGCCGCCTGGGTCGAGCAAAAAAGCGCCGAGCGCGCCCTCGCCGCCGCCGTCCAGGCCAGCGGCTGGAAATCGCTGGCGCGCGCTTCTGAGCGCCAGGGTGGTCGGCTCGAGAATGCGCAGATCCCGTGTGACGCCGAGGCCGCCGCGCCGTCGCCCCGCGCCGCCCGAGTCCGGGCGCAGGGCATAGCGTTCGACCCGGACGGGGAACTCGACCTCCATCACCTCGATCGGCAGGTTCGAGGTGTTGGTCATGTGGAGTTGGAGGGCGTCCGAACCGTCGTCCGCATAGTGGCCGCCCTGGCCGCCGGCGAAGTTCTCATAGTCGACGTAGAAGCGGTTCCGCTTCGGGTCGTCGCCGCTCAGGATGATGCCCTGGTAGGACCCGCCGGCGGCCATCACCCGGTCGGGCGCGGCCTGCCCGAACACATTCATGATGGCGTCGGCCAGGATCATGGATGTGAGGTTGCGCGAGCCGACTCCGCCCGGCGGCCGCGGATTGACCACGCTGCCCTCGGGGGCGACGACGCGGATCGCCCGGTACATGCCTTCGTTGACGGCCAAGGCCGGATCGATCATCGCCTTGGCGCAGAAATAGACCGTCGCCATCAGGTGCGTGTACGGGATGTTCTTGCCGGACGGAATCTGCGGCCCGCATTCCGAGAAATCGAACGCAAGCTCGCGCTCGCCGACCGTGAGGGTCACGGCCAACCGGACCGGCGTGTCGCTGACGCCGTCCTCGTCCAGCCAGTCCTCCGCCGAATAGATTCCGGGGGCGAGCGTCTCGCCGATGCGGGCGCGCATGCGTTGCTCGGTCGCGTCTAGAATATCCCGGATCGTCGCCTCGACCGCCGTGCCGCCGTAGCGCGAATAAAGGGCCTGGATGCGCCCGGCGCTGCGGGCATTGCCCGCGACCTGGGCGCGCAGGTCGCCCTCGCTGAAATGGGGCGTGCGAGAGTTGAGCAGGAACAGCTCCCAGACGTCCTCTCGCCGCCGGCCCGCCTCGAAAAGCTTGACCGGTGGTATGCGCACGCCCTCCTGGTAGATGCTCGTCGAATCGCCGGACTCGCTCCCCGGCACGCGTCCGCCGACATCGGAGTGGTGCGCCACCGCGGCCGCGAAGGCCACCGGCCGGCCGTCGACGAAGATCGGCGTCGCCACGGTGCAGTCGTTCAGATGGGTGACGCCGACGATGTAGGGATCGTTGGTGAAGAACACGTCGCCCGGCTGCAGCGTCTCGGCCGGGAAGCGCGCCAGCACCGCGTCGACCAGACGCAGCGTGGAGCCCAGATGCGCCGGGGCGTGCGTCGCAAGCGCGAGCGTTCGCCCCTGCATGTCACAGATCGCGGTCGAGCAGTCCGCCCGCTCTTTGATGTTCGGCGAATAGGCGGTGCGGATCAGGCTGGCGCACATCTCCCAGGCCGCCGCCTCGAGACTGCTGGCGATGATCTCCGTCAGGGCTATGGTCATGGCGCGCTCCCGGCGGCTTCGATCCGGAGATTGCCGCGCTCGTCGACGCGGGCGACGCAGCCGGGCGGCAGCACCGTCGTCGTGTCGAGCTGCTCGAAGATCGCGGGACCTCCGAAGCTGTCGCCGGCCGCTAGGTCGCCGCGGTCGTAGACCGGGGTCTCGACAAAGCCGCCCGCCGCCTCGAACCACGTCCGGCGCATGGCGACGGGGGCAAGCGGACCGGTCCGCTGGCCGCCGCCGGTCGCCAGATCGGGCATCGGGACGGGCAGGGCCGCGCGCAGCCGGAAGGTCACGAGCTCCACGTCCTTGTCCGGCTGGTCATAGCCGTAGAGACGGGCGTGCGCGGCGTCGAAGCCGGCGCGGGCGGCGGCGGCCAGCGCCACCGCATCGGTCTCCGCGGGCAGCGGGACGGGCAGCTCGAAGTTCTGGCCGACATAGCGGGCGTCCGCCGCGCGCTCGAACGTCAGGCGGTCGACGTCGAGGCCGCCGGCCCGAAACGCGGCGCGGGCGCGCTCCAGGAGCTCCCCGAAGGTCGCGGCGAT
>DAINCG010000198.1:8114-8580 GCA_036732525.1 Pseudomonadota bacterium
GGGTCGTTCAGGCGGCGGATGCGGGTCTGGCCGAGATCGAGCTGGATGTCCTTGGTCAGCACGCCCATGGCGCAGAGAACCCCGGGACCCGGCGGGATCAGCACAGGCATGTCGAGCTCGCGCGCGACCTCCGCCGCATGCAAGGGCCCGGCCCCGCCGAAGGCCGTCAGGACGAAGTCCGCTGGGTCGAAGCCGCGCTGCACGGAAACGAAGCGGATCGCCTGGGCGATATTTGCGTTGGAGACGGCGAGAATGGCGGCCGCGGCCTCTTCCAGACCGAGGCCTTTCGGCTTCGCCACCACGCGCTCGATCGCCTCGGCCGACCGGCTGGCGTCGATCGGGAGCGCGCCGGCGAGCAGGTGTTCCTGGTTAAGCCGCCCAAGCACGACATTGGCGTCGGTGACCGTCGGAAGGTCCCCGCCGATGCCGTAGCAGGCCGGGCCGGGGTCGGCCCCGGCGCTGGTCG
>DAINCG010000199.1:0-8531 GCA_036732525.1 Pseudomonadota bacterium
GCGGCAGATCCTTTTCGATGTCGGCCAATTCGAACTCTCGCCGGTGGTGGTTCTTGCCGCAGTTCTCGCAATACCATTCGAAGGCGTCGAGTTCCCCCGGCAGACGGATGCGTTCGACGACGAGACCGACCGACCCCGCCGGTCGCTGTGGCGAGTGCCGCACATGCGGCGGCAGAAGCAGCATCTCGCCTTCGCGGATCGGCACATCGACTTCCTTGCCATCCTCGATGACGCGGAGGACCATGTCGCCCTCGACCTGGAAGAACAGCTCCTCGCCCGGATCGTCATGGTAGTCGGTCCGCTCGTTCGGGCCGCCGATCACCATGATGATGAAGTTCTTGTACGTGGTCTTGTAGAGCTGTGCGTTGCCGACCGGGGGCTTCAGCAGGCTGCGATTGTCTTCGATCCACCGCTTCAGATTGAAAGCCGCGAGGCTCGCCATCCGATCATCCTTTCGTCTGCGCCCAATCCGGCCGCCGGCCTTGTCAGGTCGTCCGTTCGAGGCGCCATTCCGCGCCGTTGAAACTCCAATAAGCGAGCGCGCGGCCGGCCTCGCTCCACGCGCGCCAGCGGGCGCGCGCCACGTCGCGCGCGGTCGGGTCGCGCGCGTCGAACAGGTACATCCGCTGACTGAACGCCGCCCAATCCGCCGGCTCCGCGTCATCGACCACGACGATCCGGTCGGCCGGCGCCTCGGGGGTCTCGGCGTCCGCAACCCAGATCGGATGGTCCTCCGGGGCGCCCTCGCCGGGCCCGCCATGGGCGAGAAAACTCGCCGGGTCATAGGTCCAAAGACCGGCGTTCAGCGCCGTCGCCCGTTCGGCGTCCGCACAGAAGACGAGCGTCCGGCCCGCTTCGAACGCCTCCAGCCGGCGGCCAAGCGCCAGATCGAGCGGCCGGCCGTCGGCGTTCAGGAAATCGATCCAGGCGTCCGCGGACTTGGCGTCTTCCCGCTCGGCCGCCGCCATAGGAGCTAGCCCTCGTACTTCTCGGCGACCAGCCGGTCGAGCAGTCTGACGCCGAAGCCGACGCCGCCCTTGGGCGTGGTCGGCTTCGGCTTGGTCGTCCACGCCAGCGATATCGAGATGCGCCCAGGGCGTGTCGTCGACGACGAAGCGCTTCAGAAACTGCGCGGCCGTGACGCTGCCCGCTTCCCGCCCGCCGACGTTCTTCATGTCGGCGATGTTGGAGGCAAGCTGCTTGTCATAGGCGTCAGCGAGCGGCATGCGCCAGAGCGTCTCGCCGGTCGCCTCGCCGGCGGACGTCAGCGCCGCGGCAAGCTCGTCGTCGTTGGCGTACATGCCGGCATGGACGCCGCCGAGCGCCACGATGATCGCGCCGGTCAGCGTCGCGAGATCAATGACGGCGGACGGTTTGTAGGCCTTCTGCACGTGCCACATGGCGTCGCACAGGACGAGGCGGCCCTCGGCGTCCGTATTGATGACTTCGATCGTCTGCCCGGACATCGACGTCACGACATCGCCCGGCCGCTGGGCGTTGGCGGAGGGCATGTTCTCGACGAGGCCGACGACGCCGACGACGTCCGCCTTCGCCTTTCGGCCGGCGATCGCCTTCATCGCGCCGACGACGGCCGCGGCGCCGCCCATGTCGTACTTCATGTCCTCCATGCCGCCGGCCGGCTTGATCGAGATGCCGCCCGTGTCGAAGGTCACGCCCTTGCCGACCAGCGCCAGCGGTCCCGGACCGCGCTTCCGGCCCTGCCAGCGCATGATCGCCATCCGGGCCGGACGCGCGCTGCCCTGCGCGACGCCAAGCAGCGAGCCCATGCCGAGCTTCTTCATCGCCTTCTCATCGAGGATCTCGACCTCGACGCCGAGTTCTTCGAGTTCCTTGCAGCGATCGGCGAAGCTTTCCGGGTAGAGGACGTTCGGCGGCTCTTCCAACAAGTCGCGCGCCATGTAGACGCCGTCCGCGACCCGGTCGAGCACCCCGAAGCGCTTTCGCGCGGCCGCAACGGGCGACGCCGTCACGCGCACGCTGGAAAGCGTCGGCGCCGTCGCGTCCGGGCCCTTCGTGCGGTACTTGGCGAAACGATAGGCGGCGAGCTTCACGCCATAGGCGATATCGGCCGCGACCGGGCTTGCGCCCTCGGCCGCGCCGTCCGGCAGGATGGCGGCGATGGTCGCCTGTTTCAGATCGCCCTTCGCGAGCGCGCCATATGCGGCGCCGCCGATGTCCTGCGCTTTGGTCTCCGTCAGCTTCGCGGGTTCGCCGACGCCGATCGCGACCAGTCGCTCGTAGCCCGCCGATTCGGGCGTCGGCAGCTCGACCGTCTCGCCGACTTTCCCCTTGAGGCCCATCGACGATATCGCCCGCTTGAGCGCGCCGCCAAGCGCCTTGTCCGCTTCGGCCGCCGGCGGGCTCAACGCCCCGCCATCCCCGAACAGGACGACATAAGCGCCGGATTTCGGCGCGGCTTGCTCGGCGAATGCGATTCGCATGGGGCGGTATCCTCCTGCCGGTGCGGGATGCGACTGGGCGATCGTCATCACTTCTTCGCGCCGAACCATCTGTCCGTCAATGCGCGAACGTCGGTCCGAGTTGCGAAACCGCCCGTCTCGCCGGTACAAGATTGCCAGATACCGCCGCTTCCAGCGAGGCAACAGACCCGCGCCATGTTCATGCCCCGGCATCTCGTCCGCTCACTGCTCGCGTTGGTCGTCCTGGCCTTCGCCGCCGGGGCCGCGCATGCGCAGCAATCCGTCGGCCGCATCGTCGCATCGGTCAACGACGCCGCGATCACCGATTTCGACCTGGAGGCGCGCGCAAGGCTCTTGGCGCTCTCGACCAGAGCGGACCCGTCGCCCGACCTCCAGCAGCGCATCGCGCGGCAGGCGCTCCGCGAACTGATCGACGACCGGCTGAAGGTGCAGGAGGCCGAGCGCCTCGGCATCACGGTCAGCGACCAGGAGGTTTCCGGCGCGATCGGAACGATCGAGCGCAACAACAACATGCAGCCGGGCGGCCTGATGCAGCAATTGACCGCCGCCAACGTGCCCGCCGGCACGCTGATCGATCAGGTCAAGGCGACCTTGCTTTGGCGAAAGGTGCTGCGCCGCCGGGTGCTGCCGCAGGTCCGCGTCGCCTCCGAAGAGGTCGATTCCGCGCTCGCCCGCATCCGCGAAGCCGGCGGCGGCGAGCTGATGCGCGCCGCAGAGATCTTTATTCCCGACGACGTGGCCGGCGGCCGGCAAGCGGCCTTGGCGCAAGCAGCCGCCATCCGCGACGAGGCCGTCGACAGCGGCGCATTCGCGCGCCTCGCCGCGACCAACTCGCGCGCGCCGACCGCGGCGGTCGGGGGCGACCTTGGGGACATCCAGCCGGGACAGCTCGATCCTGCGCTGGAAGACGCGCTCGCGGCGCTCCAGCCCGGTCAGACGAGCCCGCCGATCGAGACGGCCCGCGGCGTCTACCTGATGCACCTGATCGAGCGGCGCAGTATTCAAGCGGGAGACGCGGCGCAGGCGGTCGTCACGCTATCGCGCATTTTCCTGCCCGTCGAAGGCGGCGAGACGAATGAGACGGTCGGTCAGCGCCTGAAGTCCACGGTCGCCGGCGTCGATGGCTGCGACGCGTTCGACCGCGCCGCGCAGCGTCTCGGGACAAATCAGCCGCCGCGCGTCGTTGATGCGCGCATCGGGGACCTGCCCGAAGAACTTCGTAGCGTCGTCGATGCGCTGAAGCCGGGCGAGCAGACGGAACCGCTGCCGCTGGCGAACGGCGTCGCCATTCTCATGCTTTGCCGACGCGCCGAGGTCGGCGACGGCCTGCCGTCGGCCCAGCGCGTCGCGGACGCGATCCAGCAGCAGCGGGCCGAGCGTCGGGCCGAGCGCTATCTGCGCGATCTGCGGCGCCTCGCCTTCATCGATATCCGCGGCTGAAGACGTCCATGACGCTCCCCCCCATCGCCGTGACGATGGGCGACACCGCCGGCATCGGCGGCGAACTCGCCCTTAAAGCCTGGCTCGACCGTCGCGCGACCGGGCCGACGTTCTTCATGGTCGACAACCCGGCCCGGCTCGCCGCCCAGGCGAAGGCGTTCGGCTTCGACGTTCCGATCCGGGAGACCGAACCCGGCGGCGCCGACGCGTGCTTCCGCGATGCGCTGCCGGTTCTGCCGATGGACGCGCCCGCGGACGCGAAGCTCGGCCGCGCCGATCCCGCACACGCCGCCGCCGCGATCCGATCGATCGAAATCGCAACCCGCCTCGCCAGCGACGGACAAGCCGCCGGCCTGGTGACGAACCCGGTCTATAAGCGGAGCCTCTACGACGCCGGCTTCGGCTATCCGGGCCAGACCGAATTCGTCGGCGCGCTGACCGACCCCGACGCGCGCCCGATCATGCTGCTGGCCGGTCCCCAGTTGAAGGTCGCGCCGCTGACGACCCACCTGCCCCTGAAGGACGCCATCGCCAAGGTCGACGAGGCTGCGATCGTCGATCTGGGCGCCCGGCTCGCGACGGCGCTGACGCAGGACTTCGGCTTCAACCCGGCCCGTATCGCAGTCGCGGGCCTGAACCCGCACGCGGGCGAGGAAGGCAAGATCGGCCTTGAAGACGAGGAAGTCATCCGGCCCGCCGTCGCGCGGCTGCGCGCTCAGGGCGTCGCCGCCACCGGTCCGCTCAGCCCGGACTCGATGTTCCATGCGGCGGCGCGCGCCCAGTACGACGCGGCGCTTTGCATGTATCACGACCAGGCGCTGATCCCGTTGAAGACCCTGGACTTCCAGAGCGGCGTCAATGTCACGCTGGGCCTGCCGGTCGTGCGGACGTCGCCCGACCATGGCGTCGCGTTCGACATCGCCGGCAAGGGCGTGGCCGACCCGTCGAGCTTCATGGCGGCGCTCGACCTCGCCCGGGCCATCGCCGCCCGCCGGTTCGGGTGAGCCCGACGCTGGAGAACCTGCCGCCGCTCCGGGAGGTGATCCGCGCCCACGGACTCGCCGCCGACAAGCGCTTCGGCCAACACTTTCTGACGGACCCCAGCATCCTCGGCCGCATCGCGGCGGCGGGCGGACCGCTCGACGCGGGCACGGTCATCGAGGTCGGTCCCGGCCCCGGCGGCCTGACCCGAGCGCTCCTGGCGGCCGGCACGGTCCGCCTGGTCGCAATCGAAATCGACCCGCGTTGCGCCGCCGTGGCGCGGGAAATCGCAGCGGCGGCGGACGGCAGGCTGACCGTGATCGAAGGCGACGCGCTCGATGTCGATCCGGTCGCGCTCGGCCCCGCGCCCCGGCGGATCGTCGCCAACCTGCCTTACAACGTCGCGACGCCCCTCCTGGTCGGCTGGCTCGCGCGGGTCGCCGAGACGCCGGGCGCGATCGCCGGGATGACGCTGATGTTCCAGCGCGAAGTGGCCGACCGTCTGGCGGCGCCCGTAGGCGGCAAGGCGTATGGGCGACTGTCGGTCCTGGTCCAATGGATGACGAAGACGGAGAAGCTGTTCGACCTGCCGGCCGGCGCCTTCACGCCGCCCCCCAAGGTGAAGTCCGCGGTCGTCCGCCTGACGCCGAACCCGGAACCGCCGCCGCCGGCGCTCTTCCGCGCGATGGAACGCGTCACCGCCGCCGCCTTCGGCCAGCGCCGCAAGATGCTGAGGCAATCCCTGAAATCCGTTCCCGTAGATCTCACAGGTCTCGGTATCGATCCGACTCGTCGCGCGGAGACGCTTTCGCCGGAGGAGTTCGAGCGGATCGCCGCCGCCCTTATCGCGCCTTCGGGCTAGGATCGATGCCCTGTTCTCGCATGCGCTGGAGGGCGCGCTGGCCCGCCTTCTCGCCGAGGCGCCGGCCGATCTGATGGCCGAGCACCGCGCCTGAATTCGCGAGCGCCGGCAGTTCATCGAGCGCCTTACGGCCGACGTCCGTTTCATAGAAGTCTGCGATGGCGTCCATTTCCGCCGCGGAGAATCGCGACATGTACATGTCGATCACGGCGTCGACGACTTCGCGCGCGACATCGCCCTCGATCGCCGTGAACTCCTCCTCGATGATGTCGAACGCCCGTCCGGGCATCTCGGGCCGCAGCGACTGCATCTTGCCCATGACGTCCGCCACTTGCTGGCGGTATCGCTCCCGGGCGGCCTGCTCCATCCGGGTCGCAGCCACGAGACGCTCGGCCGCGGCGCGCTCTGCCGCCGCATCGACCGCGGGTTCGGTCTCTTTCTCGACGACCGGCGCGGGCGCGGAGGCGGGCTCGGCCGGCGCCGCCAGCACGGGGCCGCCGAGCAGCAAGAGCGCAAGCGAAATCGCGAACCGTCCCGTCATGCGACCGGCTCCATGACCAGCAGCGGCTCCAGGGCCGCGCGGATGTTTGGCGGAATGTCGGTCGGCCGCATCGTTGAGCGATCGACGAACACATGAACGAAAAAGCCAAGCGCGGCGGGCGCGACATCGTCGCCGTCGAACATGCCGACTTCGTAGCGCACGCTCGACCGCCCGAGCTTCGCAACACGGACGCCGCAGTCGATGACGGCGGGGAACGCGACCGGTTTGAAGTATTTGCAGCCGCTTTCGACCACAAGGCCGATCGCCGACGCCCGATCCTTGTCGTGGCCGCCCTCGCGCACCAACAGCTCCGTCACGGCGGTGTCGATATAGCTGTAGAAGACCATGTTGTTGACATGGCCATAGGCGTCCATGTCGGCCCAACGGGTCTGGATTGGGAGGAAGGCGTGGAACGCTTCCCGCTGTGTCGTCGCGTCAGACATTCCGCCCCGGCGTTCTCGCTCGCCCGCCAAGACATAGCAGAGGGACGCGCAAAAAAAAGGGCTGCCGGCGAGCGGCAGCCCAGGTCAACAGGGAGGCGTCAAAGAAGCACCAGATGCATGAAGCATCCGATGTGACGGACTATGGGGGAAAATGGTTAACAATAATTAAACGTCAAGCAAAATTTATACATACTCCGAATTCGCCGCCCAACGCGGCATGAATGCTAGGATTTGAACAAGGATTCGGCCGCCGACAAGCCGCCGCGTTTTCGCTTCAGATCGGCCTCAGCCCGTTCGATCTCGGTCCGCAAGTCCCGGATCAGCTCCTCCAAGTCGCCGACAGAAAACTTTTCCAAGTTGTCGCCCAACCGGTAGCCCGGCGTCGGTTTTGGCGTCTCCTCGTCAAACATGCGCCTGTCCTCCCTTGGCTTGCCGCCATCCGCCAACGAGAATAACCAAACCGTCAGCCAAAACCCAATTGTCCGTCAGGAGCTCGGAACATGCCCAATATCCCCGCGACCATGAACGCCATCGAGATTCCGTCGCCGGGCGGCCCGAACGCCATGCGCATCGGCAAGCGCCCGACGCCCGAGCCGGGCCCGGGCGAGGTTCTGGTTCGCATCCGCTCCGCCGGGATCAACCGGGCGGACGTGCTGCAGCGCCAGGGCCTCTACCCGATGCCGCCCGGCGCGACCGACATTCCGGGCCTGGAAGCCGCCGGCGAGATCGTTGCGCTGGGCAAGGACGCCGAACGTTTCGAGGTGGGCGCCGAAGTCTGCGCATTGCTCTCGGGCGGCGGTTATGCGGAGTTCGTGAACGTGCCGGAGGCACAGTGCATGCCCGTCCCGCCAAAGGTCGAGATGAGCGCGGCGGCGTGCCGGAGACGTTCTGCACCGTCTGGACGAACGTCTTCGAGCGATCGCGCCTGCAGCCGGGCGAAGTCTTCATGGTTCAGGGCGGCACGAGCGGCATCGGCTATACCGCGATCCAACTGGCGAAGGCGTTCGGTTCGCCGACGCTCGCGACGGCCGGGTCGGACGAGAAGGCCCGCGCCTGCGAAGGCTTCGGCGCGGACCGGGGCATCAACTACAAGACGGAAGACTTCGTGAAGGTCGGCATGGACTTCACGCAAGGCCGCGGCGTCGACGTCATTCTGGACATGGTCGGCGGCGACTACATTCCGCGCCAGCTGGAACTTCTGGCCCGCGAAGGCCGTCTCTGTTTCGTGGCGCTGATGGGCGGCACGAAGGTCGAGGCGGACTTCGGCCTCGTGCACCGCAAGCACCTGACCGTCACCGGATCGACGCTCCGCTCCCGCACGGTGGAGCAGAAGGGATCGATCTGCCGCGCGCTCGAAGACAAGGTCTGGCCGCTGTTCGAAACGGAACAATGCAAGCCGGTCGTCTACAAGGCCTTCCCGCTCGACCAAGCGGCGGAGGCCCATGCGCTCATGGAATCGAGCGCGCATATCGGCAAGATCATGCTTGAGACCTGAACGGCCTATCCGTCGACCACGGCGCGCGCCTCGCCCTCGCGGCGCGTCAGGCCGGACTTGTCGAGATACTCGAGCACCTCGATCGCGACATTGCGGCCGATGCCGGCGCGGTCCTTGAACGCCTGCGCCGTGAAGCGCCCGTCCTCCGCCTCGCCCGCCAGCTCCCGCGCGACCGCCATCAGGCCATCGATGGCGGCGGGCGGAAAGAATCGGTTCGAGGCGACCGGCGCCAGAAGCCCCATCCGCGCCGCCCGTTTCAGCAGCGCCTCGACCGGCTTGTGGTCGATGCTGAGTTCGTCGGCGATCT
>DAINCG010000200.1:0-2734 GCA_036732525.1 Pseudomonadota bacterium
AGGGCCGGTCTATTTCGGCGACGGCCGCTATCTCCTTTGGAGCGACATTCCAAACAACCGCATCCTGAAATGGGAGGAGGAGACGGGCGCCGTCTCGGCCTTCCGCAAGCCATCCAACTTCGGCAACGGCAACACGCGGGACCGGCAGGGCCGCTTGATCACTTGCGAGCACGGCCGACGCGTCACCCGAACGGAATATGACGGCTCGATCACCGTCCTGATGGACAGCTATCAGGGCAAGCCGCTGAACTCGCCGAATGACGTCGTCGTGAAGTCGGACGGTTCGATCTGGTTCACCGATCCGCCCTTCGGCATCCTCGGCAACTACGAGGGGCATAAGGCGGAATCCGAAGTTCCGATGGCGGTCTACCGCCTCGACGGCGCGACGCTGGAGGCGACCGTCGTCGCCGACGATGTGCTGGGTCCGAACGGCCTCGCGTTCTCGCCGGACGAAAGCATTCTCTATGTCGTCGAGTCGCGCGGCGTCCCGAACCGCAAGATCCTGGCCTACGACGTCGCGGCCGACGGGCGGACGCTATCGAACAAGCGCGTCTTCATCGATGCGGGACCGGGCGGCACGCCGGATGGCTTCCGCGTCGACGTCGACGGCAATCTCTGGTGCGGCTGGGGGATGGGTGCGCCGGAACTCGACGGCGTGCTGGTGTTCGCGCCCGACGGCGCCAAGATCGGCTTCATCCAGTTGCCGGAGCGATGCGCCAACGTCTGCTTCGGCGGCCCAAAGCGGAACCGCCTGTTCATGGCGGCCAGCCAGTCGCTTTATGCCGTCTACGTCAACACGCAGGGCGTGGCCGGCGGGTAGACCTGCTGTTCAGTGGTCGACCGCGATGCGGAAATCGTCGAAGACATACTGCCCAATATGAGCCGCGACGATGCCGACCGCGCCATGGCCGAGATTCGCGTCTGCGAACGTTGATTTCGGCTGACCGTTGACCAGAAGCTCGATCCGCCCTGCGGTCTCGTGAACGCCAAGCCGGGTGTTCGCGAGATCGAGTTCGGGCATGTCCAGCCGCAGGCGCTCGTGGAACGAGCCGCCTTCGCAGCGGTAGAGGCGGACGGTCTTGTCGCTCCCGACCGCGAACAGGAAATAGGTTTCGGGATCGGCCTCGTAGCCATAGAGCACGCCGCCGAGCGACTTGTCGCTCGGGTCGCGCAGGCTGACGTCGACGCTGACGGTCCGATGCCCGTTCAGTTCGGGCGGCGTCTTCACATAGAAATAGGTGATCCGGCTTTCGGTGGACCGATTCGTCAGGACGGCGCGATCGCCGTCCCAAGCGACGTCCCACGGCTCGCCGGACCGCGGTTCGATGTACTTGGCCAGGGGCCCCATGTCGGCCGATGCGACGCCGGCCGCAAAGACCCCGATAAACGCCAGAACTACAGGGAAAATCCGCTTCGCGCGCACGCTCCGCTCCCGTTTTTCGATCCGGTTCGATTTGATCGCATTCCTTGGCGATCCGCGCAAGCGAATGCCTGCGATCAGGTCCTTTCGGCGGCGGGTATCAGCGTGTCCGCCAGTAGCCCATGCAGATCGTCGATATACCCGCCCGACCGCGCCGGTCGGTTCGGGTCTGATGTGATGACGACCGTCATGTCGAGCGTCGGCACGACATAGACGATCTGTCCGCCATAGCCCCGCGCATAGGCCAACCAGTGGCCGCGCGCCCGGGCGAGGAACCAGCCGTAGCCGTAGTCGTGCCCGGACCAGGGCGAACGGGCGCGGGGCCGCCACGAGGCCTCCAGCCAGTCGCGTCCGACGATGCGTTGACCGGCCCACATCCCCCGCGTTCGCGCCATTTCGCCGAAGCGCAGCAGCGCCAGCGCCGACATGCGCATGTTGTTGCCGCCCATGAAGCGGCCCTGCGGGTCGCGCGTCCAGGGCGGAACGTCGAAGTCGAGCGGGTCGCCCAGCCAGTCGCGCGCCAAATCGCGCAGGCTCCGTCCCGTCCGCTCCGCGAGGATCGCGCCGAGGACATGGTAGTTGCCGGTCGAATAGAGCATTGGACCGCCCGGCTCGGCGACGAACGGGCGGCTCAACACAAAGCGGACCCAATTGTCGCTCGCGACCCAGCGGCCGTAGTTCGGCCCGGACGTCCGCTCGAGGCCCGACTGCATCGAAAGCAGTTGTCCGACCGTGATCTCGCCGGCCCCGGCGGGCGCGTCGCGCGGCAGGAGGCCCGGCGCCGCCGTCCGGAGCGGCGTGTCCGCGCCCGGCAGCATGCCCTTGTCGATGGCGATGCCGACCAGGGTCGCCACGATGGTTTTGGAAACAGATTTGACGTTGACCGGATCGGCGAGCGCCGGCCCGCGAAACGCTTCGCCGAGCACGATCTCGCCATTGCGGGCGACGACCAGCGAACGGAGTTGGTCCAGCGACGCCGCACGGTCGGCGGCCCGGGCGAGGAGGTCGTTGTCGAGGCGGGCGGCCGCGGCGGGACGGAACGTCGTCAATGCGGCCGCGCCGGCCAGCCAGGCGAGCGCCTGGCGGCGATTGGACAAGGCTTCGATCATGCGGGGTTAAATATCGCCGCCGCCATCGCCGGCAACCCGTTCACGCCTCGGAGCTGCGCGCCGCCGGCGCATCGGGCGTCGCCGCCTTGTCGTCGCTGCGGGTGATCGGCGGGATGTCGGACGTGAGGCCGATCCGGGCGAGGGGCGCCGCGATCACGCCGTAAAGGCCTTCACGAAAGAAGCGCATGGTCACGATCACCAGGAT
>DAINCG010000200.1:2752-6532 GCA_036732525.1 Pseudomonadota bacterium
AGCAGCAGATGCGCGTGCGGGCTGATCTCGCGCAGTTCCTCCTGCAGGAAGACGAGCGCCGCCGCGCCGAGCACGGGCCCCAGAATGGTGCCGAGCCCGCCGACGATCGCCATGGCGAGGATCAGCGCCATCTCGCTCAAGAGCAGGTTCTGAGGCGCCACGACGCGGACGAAAAGGTGGGAGTAGACTCCGCCCGCGAGCCCGGCGAGCGCCGCCGATATCACGAAGGCGTTGGTCTTCCATTTGGTGACGTCGACGCCGAGCGCTTCGGCCGCCGGTTCGTCCTCCCGGATCGCCTTCAGGTAGAGCCCGATCCGCCCGTTCACGAGCCGCCAGATGACGTAGAGCGTCAGCACGGTGACCGCGAGCATGACGTAGTAGCCGCCCGTATGCCCCTCCATGCCGCCGCCTTCCCAGAGATAGGGCACCTGGAGGCCAAGCGAGCCGCGGGTGAACTCGTGCTCGATCTGCGTGACGAGGCGCAGGATTTCCGAAAAGCCGATCGTCATCAGCGCCAGGTAGGGACCGCGGAGGCGGAGGCACATCCGTCCGAGCAGGTAACCCAGCCCCGCCGCGAGCAGGACGCCCATGAGGCAGCCGATCAGCGGCGGCACGCCCGCGTGATAGGAGAGCAGGCCAGACGTATAGGCGCCGACGGCGGCGAACGCCGCGTGCGCGAAGGAGAGCTGTCCCGCATAGCCCAGCAGCAGGTTCCAGGAACTCGCGAGGGCCGCGAAATAGAGCGCGGTCGCGACGACCCGGAGCCAGTAGCCTTCGACGAACGCCGGAATGGCGAGGCCGACGGCGAGGGCCGCGGCGAGGGCGGCGATCTGCGTGCGCGTCATGCCCGGCGCTCCCGCTGGCCCAGCAAGCCTTGCGGCCGGAACAGCAATACGAGGATCAGTAGCAGGAAGGCGTAGACGTCCCGGTAGGCGACCGAGATGTAGACGGAGCCCAGCGCCTCGACGACGCCCAGCAGCAGCGCGCCGATGACCGCGCCCGGGATCGAACCGAGGCCGCCGAGCACGATGATCGTGAACGCCTTCACGACCGGCACGATGCCGACGTCCGGATAGACCAGGAAGATCGGCGCGATCAGCGCGCCGGCGGCGCCCGCAAGCAGACTGGCGATCGCGACGGCGAGGCGGTTCATGGCGATCACGTCAATGCCGACGACGGCCGCGCCCAGGCGGTTCTGCGCCGTCGCCAGCAGGGCCTTGCCCCACCAGGTCCGGTAGAAGAAGACGAGCGCGGCCGCGATCAGCACGACGGCCATGCCCGCCGCGAACAGCCGGTCGCGGGAGAGCCAGAGGTCGCCCATCACGTTGGCGGAGCCCGAGAAGAAGGAGGCCGGCGTCAGCTCGTAGGGACCGATGCCGGTCAGCGCGGCGTTCTGCAACAGGAGGCCAAGGCCGAAGGTCAGGATGATCGCATACTCCTCCGGCCGTTCGATCCGGGTCGTGTAGATCGGCCGCAGAAGCAGGCGCTCCACGACGACGCCGAACGCCGCGACGCCGGCCATGGCGCCGACCAGGCCGAGCAGCGGCGGCAGCCCCAGCGGGACGGTCAGCGCGAACAGCACGTAGCCGCCCAGCATGAAGAACTCGCCATGCGCGAAATTGACGACGCGCATGATGCTGAAGATCACCGAGAGCCCGAGCGCGATCAGCGCGTAGAGCAGCCCGAAGATCAGGCCATTGGCGAGTTGGGAGAGAAGATAGACGTCCATCGAAGACCGCTCGTGTCGGGAAAGCGGGCGCCCGGCCGGGGTTGTCGTCCCGGCCGGGCGTTCCGGTCTATTCGGGCTTCGCGATCCCGGCGTTGGCGAAGGCCGGCGGGTAGAGCACGGCCGCGTCCGCGGAGAGCTGGTTCACTTCCGTGTACTGGAAGATGAAGGTCGGCACGTCCCGCCACTGGTTGTGCCACACGCCCTCTTCGCTGCTGAAGGAGATCGGCCCGCGCGTGCCGTCCATCTTCAGTTCCTTCATCGCGGCGATGACGGCCCCGGATTCGGTCGTCCCGGCGTTCTTGATCGCGGTCAGCAGCGTGATCGCAGCATCGTAACCCTGCAGCGGCAGGTAGTTCGGCGTGCGATCGAACTTCTCCAGGTAGCGCGCCTTAATGGACTCGCCGAGATCGGTGAGCTTTACGCTCGGGCTGTAGGGGCAGGACATCATCACGTACTTGCCGCCGTCCTGCACGGCTTCCCAGAAGATCTTGTCGTTCTGGGACGTGCAGGTGCCGTCGATCACCATGGTCTCGGCCGACGGCGCGAAGGCGATTTCGTTGGCCTGCTTCAGCAGCAGGAAGCCGCCCGGCTGGGTCACCGCGAAGATGACGATGTCGGGCTTCACCTGCGTCTTGTACTTCAGGAGGACCGGCAGGAAGTCCTTGCTGGTCTTCTCGACCACCTCGTATTCGAAGCTCGCCGGCACATCGAACTTCGCGAAAGCCGTCTTGACGCTCTCGGCGATGCCGACGCCGTAGTCGGTGTCCTCGACCAATGCGACGACCTTCTTGAAGCCGTTGTCCTTGATCAGGCCGGCCATGTTCTCGGCGAGCTTCGAGCTATAGACGCTGGTCCGGAAAATCGAGGGGTAGCCCTTCTCGGTCAGCGAGTCCGCCCAGCAGGAGCCGATGACGAAGGGGATGTTGTACCGGTTGAAGACCTCGATCTCCGAGGTGCAGACGGAGCTGTGGTATTCGCCCGCCGCCCCGACGATGCCGTCCTTGGTGATCAGCTTCTCGACCGCCGTGGCCCCGGTCGGCGGCCGGCCCTGGGTGTCCTCGACGACCAGCTCGACCTGCTTGCCGAGCAGGCCGCCCGCCTTGTTGATGTCCTCGACCGCCCATTCGATGCCGAGGATGAGTTCTGGGCCCTGCTGGTAGCTGCCCGGTGAAGAGAGCGGCGCCAGCGCCCCGATCTTGATCGTCTCCTGCGCGTGCAGCGGGGCGAGCGGCAATGCGCCCGCGACCGCCGCCGCTGCGATGAACCTGGCGGCGCGTCCGCCAATCCGATTGTTCATGAACATCTCCCGTTCGTTAGGTGCTCGGTTGTGGGGCCCTGTCCGTCCTGGAGGGCAGTTCGGCATGTTCGCCGCCGACCTTCAGCCACTTCTGGATGACCGAGGTCAGGTCCTGCATGAATGCGTCCGCATCGCCGTCGGCGCTGTTGCGGCCAAGCTCCAGCACGTAGATCCAGTCGGCGATGCGCACGGCCTCGCGGACGTTCTGGTCGACGAGCAGGATCGTCTGGCCGGCCGCGGCCAGCGTGGCGAGCGTCTCGTAGATCTCGCGCGCGACCTTGGGCGCCAGGCCGACGGTCGGTTCGTCGAAGACCAGCAGCTCCGGCTCCGCGATCAGCGCGCGGCCGAGCTCCAGCAGCTTCTGCATGCCGCCTGAAAGCTCGTTCGCCTTGGTGCGCCGCCGGTCCGCCAGCAGCGGGAACTGGTCGTAGACCCGCTCGAGCCCCCGCACGGTCCGCTGCCGGTCGCGCCGGAAGGACCAGGCGCCGAGGCGGAGAGTCTCGTCGACGGACATGTTCGGGAAGATCGTGCGTTCCTGCGGCAGATAGCCGATGCCGTGGCCGGCGATCTGATGCGGCGCGACGCCGATCAGCGATTGCCCGCGATATTCGATCCGCCCCGCCTTGGGCCGAAGGTTGCCGGTCACGGTCTTGAGGAGGGTCGACTTGCCGGAGCCGTTCGGGCCGACGACGGCGACGATGCGCCCCGGCCGCGCCTCCAGCCGGATGTCGTGCAGGATGTCGACTTCGGGAAC
>DAINCG010000200.1:6647-7591 GCA_036732525.1 Pseudomonadota bacterium
TCTCGCCGTTCGCCAGCACGACCAGCCGGTCGACGAGGCCGAGCAGGGTCGGCAGCTCATGGCTGACGACGATGAAGTCGATGCCCGTGCCGTGCAGTTCGCGGATTCGGTCGAGCATGCGCTCGATCAGTTGCGGATGAACGCCGCCGAAGGGTTCGTCCAGCAGCATCAGCTTCGGCTCCAGCATCAGCGCGCGGGCGAACTGCAGCAGCATGCGCTGCCCGCCCGACATGCTTGAGGCGCGCTCGTCGGCGAGGCGATCGATTTCGAGAAAGGCGAGCAGGTCGCGGGCGCGGGCGAGCAGGGCTTTATGATCGCCGCCCCGGGCGTTCACGGCGAAGCCGCCGACCAGCATGTTCTCCAGCGCGGTCATGTGTAGGAAGACGCGCGGCGCCTGGAAGGTCCGGGCGACGCCCGCCGCTGCGATCCGGTGCGGCTGCCAGCCCTGGATTTCAGTTCCGGCGAAGGCGATGCGGCCGGAATCCGGCGCATATAGCCCGCCGATGACGTTCAACAGGGTCGATTTGCCCGAGCCGTTTGGCCCGATCAGGCCCAGGATTTCGCCCTTGGGCTGCGCAACGGAGACGTTCTGGAGGGCCTGGTTGCCGCCGAAGGCGATGCCGACGCCGGCCGCTTCGAGGATCGCCGCGCCGCCGTGTGAGCCGGCGTCTTCCGGACAGTCGCTAAGGGCCTGCAATCAGCTACGCTCCCGATGTGGCGGCCGGCCCGTGAGCCGGCGGTGTCCCATCGTCGGAGAGCGTTCGTTCCCTCGGCGCGCCTTGTCAGCGCTTGGAGCAAGATTGTTTCGGGGGCGGCTGCGGCTGTCAAGCACATGGCATGCAATCTGGCCCGGACAAAGCCGCGCAGGGTCTTTGCCGGCCTGTTACGGACCGTCAAGCGGGCGCCAACAGGCGACGGCGGCGACGCCGCCTTCGAGCGGCGGG
>DAINCG010000200.1:7630-8488 GCA_036732525.1 Pseudomonadota bacterium
GGCGCGGCAGCGGTCGACCGCGCGCGGGCAGCGGGCCGCGAACGCGCAGCCCGGCGGCGGCGCCGCCGGATCGGGCGGCTCGGCCGCGACGGCTGGACGTTCGGGCGCGCCGGCGCCGATGCGCGGCGTCGAGCGGGCAAGCAGGTCGGTGTAGGGATGGCGCGGCGTCCGGAAGAGCGACCGCGCCGGCGCCGTCTCGACGATGCGGCCGAAGTACATCACCGCGATCCGATCGGAGATCGCCTCGACGACGGCGAGGTCGTGACTGATGAAGACATAGGTCAGCCCGAACGCCTCGCGGAGCCGCGCCAACAGGTTGAGCACCTGCGCCTGGACCGAAACGTCGAGCGCGGAAACCGGCTCGTCGAGCACGATTGTGTTCGCTTCCGCCGCGAGCGCCCGCGCGATCCCGACGCGCTGGGCCTGGCCGCCCGAGATGGCGTGCGGGTGTCGCTCCAGGAGGTCCGCCGCGAGCCCGACCGCGGCCATCAGTTCGGCCTGTCGGTCGCGGAGCGCCCGGCCTTCGAGTCCTGCAAGGCGGCGGAGCGGGCCGGCCAGGGCCTGGCCCACGGTCTTTCGCGGATTGAGAGCCGCCACGGGATGCTGGAAGACATACTGCACGCGCCGCGCGAGTCCGCCCGCGCGCGCGGCGTCCGCGATCGGCCGGCCGTCGATCGCAATCCGGCCGGATGTCGGCCGGTCGAGCCCGACGAGGAGACGGGCGAGCGTCGTCTTGCCGGATCCGGACTCGCCGACGAGGCCGAGCGTCTCGCCCGGAGCGACGCCGAGCGAGACGCCGCGCACCGCCTGCACCGCCGCGCGCCTCCGGCCGAGCATGTCGCGTCCGCCGCCGAATGT
>DAINCG010000201.1:0-1109 GCA_036732525.1 Pseudomonadota bacterium
CCGACCAGAAAGTCGTCGCGGGATCCGCCGCGTAGCTTGTCCGCGCCGTCGTTGCCGTCAAGGTTGTTCGCCGCCGAATTGCCGGCCAGGTAGTCGTTGCCTGAACCGCCCATAAGGTTTTCGATCGAGATCAACGTGTCGCCGAACGCCTCGCCGCCGGACGCGACGCCGCTGAACAGCCGGATGTCCACGCCGGCCGTGTCGTTGACGTAGGAGGCCGTGTCTTCGCCGGCGCCGCCGTCGATCTCGTCGGGCGCCGTGCCGCCGATCAGCATGTCGTCGCCGTTCTGGCCGAACAGGCGGTCCATGCCGGAGGCGCCGCTCAGCACGTCATCGCCCGAGCCGCCGCGCAATTGGTCGTCGCCGTTGGCGCCGGTCAGCTCGTTGCTGAACTGGTCGCCGGCCAGGTAGTCGTTGCCGGATCCGCCGATCACATTGTTGATGCCGGAAAACGTGTCGCCCTCGGCATGGCCGCGGCGCGCCGTGCCGTCGAACAGCCGGACGTCGACGCCGGTCGTGTCGCCGGCATAAGCGGCGACATCCGTTCCGGAACCGCCGATCAGCATGTCGGCGCCGGCGCCGCCCTCAAGATAGTCGCTGCCCGATCCGCCTTCCAATTGGTCGTCGCCGTCCTGACCGAACAGGTCGTCATTGCCCGATTCGCCGAGCAGCATGTCGTCGTTCGAGCCGCCGCGCAGGCGGTCGTTGCCGCTGAAGCCCGCGAGGAGGTTCGCGGCCGAATTGCCGACGAGGTAGTCGTTGCCCGTACCGGCCAGGACATTCTCGATCGAGATCAGCGTGTCGCCGTTCGCATCGTTGCCGGTCGCCGTGCCGTTGAAGAGACGAATGTCGAGGCCGCCATTGTTGGTGCGGTAGTCGGCGGTGTCCGTTCCGGTCCCGCCGTTCAACACGTCGCCGCCGTCGTCGCCTTGCAGCACATCGTCGCCGCCGAGGCCGAGCATCGTGTCGTCGCCCTCGGTGCCGATGAACATGTTGGCGTCGCCGTCGCCGACGAAGGCCTCCAACGCGCCGATGTCGAGCAGCGACGTGATGATCCGGTCGACGCCGCGCTGGTCGACCGCGACCGGCGCCGCGGAGATCGTCCCGTC
>DAINCG010000201.1:1158-1916 GCA_036732525.1 Pseudomonadota bacterium
CGAGGTCCTGTTCGGTCGGCAGGTCGGCCGCCTCGGCCGCGTTGATCGCGATGCCGCCGGCGTTCGTGGCGACGGTCCGGGGACCGCCGCCGTGATTGCCGCGGATGCCTGCTTCGAAGCTCCCGCCGCCGACATTGACCGTTCCGACTGTTTCGAAGACGTCCGCCAGGGTCGACCCGGCGCCGAGCGTGACGTCGCCGGCCGCGGCGCCCGTCGCCGTGCTGCCGAAGATGTTGTGCCCGTTGCTGACGATCGGGCCGCCGACGTCCGGGCTGCCGTTCGTACTAGAATTGCCGGCGATGATGGAGTTCTCGACCGTCGCCGTGCCGGACAGCACCTGCAAACCGCCGGCGGATCCGTTGGCGGCGAAGTTGCCTGTGATCGTGCTGTTCGTCAGCGTCAGGTTCTGGGTGGCGAGGATTGCGCCGCCGCCGGAGCCGCCGTCCGTCGAATAATTGCCGTGGAACGTGCTGTTCAGGATCGTCGCCGCGTTTGTCGTCGTAATCGCGCCGCCGCCGTCGGAGGAATTATTCGTGAACGCGCTGTTGATGACAGTCAGGCTGGCGTAATTCCGGATCGCGCCGCCGAATACGCCGCTGTTATTGTTATGGAAGTTCGAATTCAGGATCGTCGCCGATGCGGCGCCGGTGACGCGCATCGCGCCGCCGCTCTTGCCCGACGAGAAGCCGTTCGTGAACGTCATCCCTTCCAGCAGGACTTCGCCGGACACAATATCCATCATCTTGTCGCCGCCATTG
>DAINCG010000201.1:1926-5858 GCA_036732525.1 Pseudomonadota bacterium
CAGGGTGACGTCCGCAATCCCGTCGCCGTTGACGTCGCCGTCGATGACCAAGTCTTGCGTCAGGACCAACACGCCCTCTGTCAGGGCGATGGTCGCGTTGCTCAGCGCGTCGCCGTTGGGGAAGAAGACGCTCGAGTCGAACTCGATCCGGTCGCCGGCCTGCGCGGCGCCGATCGCGTCGCGAAGCGAGACTCCGCCCGTATTGACGCCGTCATTCTCGTCCGTGGCCGTATTGACGGTGAACGTCGCCATGCGGTGCCTCCTGGAAGCCGATTATTTATGCGTTGCCGCACCGTAGCCGGCGGCATGGCGCTGCTCAAATCACGGACAAGACAAAGCCGCCGGACCGGCTTTCGCCCGCCCGGCGGCTTCGCAGTGCATCGAAAGGCCTATTCGGTCTTTTCGACGTTCCAGGTCACGAACTGCAGGGAGTCCCGCACGCCCTTGACGTTGCTCCGCCAGGCGACCGGGGTCACGAACTGTCCGGTGTTCAGGTAGGGGAAGAACTCGTAGAAGCGCTTCTGCAGTTGGTCGATGATGGCCATCTGCTCTTCCTTGGTCGCCGCGTCCATGAACGCCGCGCGGAGTTCCTCGATCTTCTCGTCTTCCGGCCAGCCGAACCAGGCCGTCTTCGGATCGCCGGTGGTGACCAGCGGCGAGTTGGTGATCGGGCTCGACATCGGATAGCCCGTCCACCAGGTCGGGAAGAGATGCCAGCCGGTCTTCGGCGACGTGTTCGGATCGTCCTGCAGCGCGCGGCGCGAGGTCAGGGTCGACCAGTCCATCGCCTGGGCGTCGACATTGACGCCGATTTCCTGCAGTGCGCCGACCATCACCAGCATGTTGTTGTAGATGATCTGCTGGTCCGTCGGCAGCATGACGACGATCGGATCTTCGAAGTTATAGCCGGCGGCGGCGAGCAGTTCCTTCGCCTTGGCCGGGTCTTTCTTCTTCCAGGGATCCGCGAACGCCTCGCTCTCGAAGGGCGAGTTGCACATGAAGACCGCGTAGCAGACCGTCTCGAAATCCGGGTTGCCCACCTGGGCCGCCAGGAACTCGCGCTGGTCGATCAGAAGCTGCAGGGCTTCCCGCGCCCGGACGTCGTTGAACGGCGGGTAGAGGTGGTTCGGGCGGATGTGGCCCATCGTGCCGAGCGGATCGAGCACCTTCACCACGATGTCCGGATTGGCCTTCAGCATCGGCATCAGGTCCATCGGCGGAATTTCGTAGACGTCCACCTCGCCGGCCATCAGCGCCTGGGTCGCTGTGTTGGTGTCGGGGATGTAGATCCACTCGACCCGGTCGACCTTGGCAACCTTGCCGCCGGCATAGCCGTCGGGCGCTTCGCTGCGCGGCACGTATTTGTCGAACTTCTTGTAGACGACGCGATCTCCCGGCACCCACTCGTCGGCCGCGAACATGAACGGGCCGGAGCCGATGATGTTCTCGACCTGGGTGTTCGGGTCCGTCGCCGCTTCCTCCGCCCGCATCACGACGAGCGGCAGGCTCGGGTTGGCCATGACGCGCAGCATCGGGCCGAAGGCCTTAGTCAGGCGGATTTCGAACGTCTTCGGGTCGGTCGCGACGATCTCCTTGACCCGGGTCATCAGCGCCTGTCCGTCGGCGCGCTTGACCGACCAGCGCTTGATCGAGGCGACCGCGTCCTCGGCCTCGACGGGCGAGCCGTCATGGAACATCAGCCCGTCGCGTAGCGTGAAGGTCCAGGTCAGGCCGTCGTCGCTGGTCGTCCAGCTATCGACCATCTGTGGATGCGGGTTGAGGGCTGCGTCGAGCGCGAACAGCGTATCGTAGACCATGTTCGCGTGGTTCTGGGTGATCGCCGCCGTCGTCCAGACCGGATCGATGTTCCGGAGGTCGGCCTGCGGCACGATCTTCAGGGTGGTTTCGGCGATGGCGGCGGAGCCGCTCGCCAGCATCATCGCGCCGGCGAGCAGCGATAAGGCTTGTTTCGGCATGTGCTTCATGTCGGGCACTCCATTGACGCGATCCTTTTCATTCGGGTCCGGCGCCCTGGATCGCGGCGGGCGCCGCGCGGGTCAGTTCGGCATCACGAAATGGCCGGGCGACACCTCCTCCAGCGGCGTGCTTTCAGGTTCGTAGCCCCAGGGCTTGAGGGGCGAGGGGATTTCGTCGGTCATCAGCCGCAGCTCGCGGCGGCGGCGCGACGGGTCGGCCGTCGGCGCGGCGGCCATCAGCTTCTTGGTGTAGGGGTGGCGCGGGTCTTCGAAGACCGCCTGGCGCGAGCCGAGCTCGACGATGCGGCCGAGATACATGACGGCGACCCGGTGGCTGATCCGCTCGACGACCGCCAGGTCGTGCGAGACGAAGAGGTAGGAGATGCCGAACTCCTCCTGCAGGTCCATCATCAGGTTGACGATCTGGGCCTGGATCGAGACGTCGAGGGCGGAAACCGGTTCATCCGCGACGATCAGGTTCGGGTTGAGCGCGAGCGCGCGGGCGATGCAGATGCGCTGGCGCTGGCCGCCGGAAAACTCGTGTGGATAGCGCTTGGCGTGTTCGGGCAGCAGGCCGACCCGCAGCAAGAGGTCCGCCACCCGCTCCTCGATCGCCTTGCCGTGCGCCAGATTGTGGATGCGGAGCGGCTCGCCGATCAGGTCGGCGACGGAAAGGCGCGGGTTCAGCGAGGCGAACGGGTCCTGGAAGATCATCTGCATCTGCCGCCGGACCGGCCCCAGCACGCCACGGCTGAGCTTGGTGATGTCGCGGCCGTCGAAGACGACGCTGCCGCGCGTCGGCTCCTGCAGCCTGAGGATGGTCCGCGCGGTCGTCGACTTGCCGCAGCCGGACTCCCCGACCAGCGCCAGCGTCTCCGATGGCGCCAGCGAGAAGGAGATGTCCTCGACCGCATGCACCGCCGCCTTCGGCCGGCCGAACAGGCCGCCGCCGACGGGGAACCGCGTCACCAGGTTCTCCACCTCTAGGATCGCGCCGCCCTTGGCGCGAGCCGCGACCGCCGCCTTGCCTTCGGCCGTGTGCACCTGGCGGGCCGGCGCTCGGCCATCGTCGATGTGCTCGAACTTCAGCGGCTTCGGCTGGCCGCGCATCTGGCCGAGTCGCGGCACGGCGGCGAGCAGCGCCTTGGTGTAGGCGTGCTTGGGCGCGTTGAAGATGTCCTCGGTCAGGCCCTCTTCGACCTTCTCGCCCTCCAGCATCACGACGACCCGGTCCGCCATCTCCGCCACAACGCCCATGTCGTGGGTGATGAACAGAACCGCCATCCCGATCTCCTGCTGGAGCATCTTGATGAGGTCGAGGATCTGCGCCTGGATGGTCACGTCGAGCGCCGTCGTCGGCTCGTCCGCGATCAGCAGCGCCGGCTTGCAGGCGAGCGCCATCGCGATCATCGCCCGCTGGCGCATCCCGCCAGAAAGCTGATGCGGAAACTCCTTCAGCCGTTTTTCCGCTTCCGGGATGCGCGCAAGCTTCAGCATGTCGAGCGCCATCGCATCGGCGTCGCGGGCGGACTTGCCCTGGTGCAGCTTGATCGCCTCCGCGATCTGGGAGCCGACGGTGAACACCGGGTTCAGGGACGTCATCGGCTCCTGGAAGATCATCGAGATCTCGTTGCCGCGGATCTGCCGGAGCGTCTGCAGCGGTTGCTGGGCCATGTCGACGACCTCGCCCGACTTCCGCCGGAAACGGATCTCGCCGGATGCGATCCGGCCGCCGCCAAGCTCGTTCAGCCGGAGCAGGCTCATCGCCGTCACCGACTTGCCGGAGCCCGATTCGCCGACGACCGCCAGCGTCTCGCCCTTGTCGATGTGCCAGGAGACGCCGTCGACCGCCTTCACGACCTCGCCGCCGCCCGCCGGGAACTGCACCCGGAGGTCCGCGACCTCGATCAGTCGCTCCGCCGCCATGTTGATTTTGCCGTTCGTCGCCATGCCGAT
>DAINCG010000201.1:5868-8482 GCA_036732525.1 Pseudomonadota bacterium
AGCCTGGGATCCAGCGTTTCGCGCAATCCGTCGCCGAGCAGGTTCACCGAGAGCACGACGAAGCTGAGAAAGACGCCGGGGAAGAAGAGGAGCCACCAGCCGACGAGGACGTAGGTTCGCCCTTCCGCCATCATGTTGCCCCAGCTCGGGATGGCCGGCGGCGTGCCGGCGCCGAGGAAGGACAGGATCGCCTCGATGATGATCGCCGAGGCGCAGACATATGAGGCCTGCACGATCAGCGGCGCCATCGTGTTCGGCATGATGTGCACGAACAGGATGCGCGGCAGCTTCGCGCCGAGCGAGACGGCGGCGTCGACGAACAACTGTTCGCGAAGCGTCAGCACGATGCTGCGCACCAGCCGGACGACCCGCGGCACCTCCGGAATGGTCACCGCGACGATCACCGCCCAGATGCCGGCGCGCGTCACGCCTACGATGGCGATCGCGAGCAGGATCGCGGGGATCGCCATCAGCCCGTCCATGACGCGCATGACGATCGGGTCGAGCACCCGGATGAAGCCGGAGACGAGGCCGATGACGAGACCGATGGCGCAGGCGATGGCCGCGATCGAGAAGCCGACGATCAAAGAGACGCGCGCGCCGTAGATCGTCCGCGAGAAGACGTCCCGGCCGAGGTGGTCGGTGCCGAACCAGTGCGCGGCCGACGGCGGCTTCAGTCGCTCCAGCGGGTTCAGTTTCATCGGGTCGTGCGTCGCGATGAGAGGTGCTGCGATCGCCATCAGCGCGGCCAGCAGCAGAATCACGAGGCCGGCGAGCACGGTGGGGTGCCGGCGGAGCCAGCGGGCGGCTTTCCGGACGCGTTCGCCCGTCGAAAGCGTCTCGGGCGGGGCGAGGGTGGCTTCGACGCTCATCAGTAGCGGATCCGTGGGTCGACGATGATGTAGGCGATGTCGATCAAGAGATTGATCAGGACGTAGATCGCCGAGAAGATCAGGATGATGCCCTGCACGACCGGGTAGTCGCGCCGGAGGATCGCGTCGGCGGTCAGGCGGCCGAGGCCGGGGATCGCGAAGACGCTTTCCGTCACCACGACGCCGCCGATCAGAAGCGCGATGCCGACGCCGACGGTCGTAACGATCGGTACGGAGGCGTTGCGGAGCGCATGCCGAAACAGGATCGGCACGATGCCGAGACCTTTGGCGTGCGCCGTGCGGATATAGTCCTGGTTGATCGCATCGAGCATCGACGCACGGGTGATGCGGCTGATCAGGGCGATATATGTGACGCCCAACGCCACCGTCGGCAGCGCGATGCTCTGCAGGAAGCGGCCGACGTCCTTTGTCGGCGAGACGTAGCCCATGACGGGAACGAGCTGCAGTTCCGCCGCGAAGACCATGATCAGCAGATAGGCGAAGACGAAGACCGGCACGGAGAAACCGAAGACGGCGAAGCCCATGACCAGACGGTCGACCCAGGAGCCGGCGCGCCAGGCGGCGACGATGCCGAGCGGGATCGCGATGATGACGCTCATCACGATTGTCGTCGCGGAGAGCGCCAGCGTCGGCTCGATCCGCTGCATGATGAGTTCGGTCACCGGCCGATTCGAGAAGATCGACTTGCCGAAGTCGCCCTGCAGGATGGCGCCGAACCAGTTCAGGAACTGGGTGTGGAAGGGCTGGTCGAGCCCGAGCGCCGCGCGGATGCGCTCGATGTCCTCCTTGGTCGCGATGTCGCCCGCGATGACGGCCGCGGGATCGCCCGGAGCCAGGTAGAGCAGGGCGAAGACGAAAATAGCGACGAAGGTCATCACGAACGCCGTCGCGACAATCCGCTTCAGGATCAGCGCAATCATCAGGCGGCGTCTCCGGCTTTGGGGACCGCCTGGCTCGAACGCCCGGACTTGGGTGCGCTGGCGCCGATCAGACCCTCCCGGGGCTGCGGAACATGGTTAAGAGGATGCCTGAACGGCCGCATGGAGTCGATTGCGACAGAATGGCATGCAATGGGCCGACGTCGATCCCGACGCCGATGGCGCAAAGGCTTGCGATCGCGCCATACTGGGCGCGCCGGTCGGCGCAACCGACCGCACTTTGAGCAAGAACTGCTTGATTTCATGGGGATGACGCATTCCATGCAGTATGGGGCAAGACGGTGCTGACGCCGGACGAAGCGCGCGATTTCCGGCGCCTTGCCGGTCTGATGATCCCGGCCGACGCAGCGTCCGGCGCGCCGGGCGCCGACGACGCGGCGATCTTCGCCGACATCCTGCGCTCGCTCGGCCGCGACCTCGACGCCGTGCGCGGCGGCCTCGCGGACCTCCGCGCGACCGTCGGCGGGGCTCTTGCCGATCAGGACGACCAGGCGGCCGAAACGGCGGCGTTCGCGTTTCTGGGCGCGGGCGGGGCAGCGGCCGGCGCGATCGGCCGCGCCGTGCTGCAATGCTACTACCGGGACGACCGCGTGGTCCGCGCGTTGGGCCTGGAGCCGCGGCCGCCCTTCCCGCTGGGCCACAAGCTGGAGGCGGGGGACTTCGGCCTCCTCGACGCGGTGCGCGGCCGGCCGCCGATGTGGCGCGACGTCGACGGGCGGGGGGCCTGACCGGCGATGCAGACGCAGGCGTCCACGGGCGAACCGCGCTCGACCGAGGACATCG
>DAINCG010000202.1:0-7600 GCA_036732525.1 Pseudomonadota bacterium
GCGCAACGCCAATTGGCCGGACTGACCATCCGCTTCGCGACCAGCGATCAGCCGGCCGACCGCGCATCTGCAGACGCGACGCTGCAGAAGGCGGCGGAAGTCGCCCTCTCGCTGCCGGACGGCGTACGGATGCGCGTCGTCGGCTACGCCGACAGCGACGGCACGGTCGAGTCCAACCGCATAACGTCGAAACGCCGGTCGGACTGGGCGTTCGAAGCCCTGACGCAACTCGGCGTGCCGGAGAGCCGCATGGTTTCCGTCGGGCGCGGCGCCGAGCGGCTGCTGAGCGCCGACGCCGGCGACGACAGCCCGAACCGACGTGTCGAGTTCGAGGCGTTCAGGTAGGCCCCGTCAGGCCGCAGCGGGCGTCCGGCGCTTCAGGAGCGTGCGGATTTCGCCCTCCATGCAGAGCTCGTCGCGCTGGTTGTGCACGGTCGCGCGGAGCACGACGACGCCTGTCGTCCGGCCGGGTTCGAGCCCGACGACCTCGAGCATCGGATAGGTGGTGTCGCCGGAGAACACCGGCGCCTTGAAGCGGGCCGACAGCTCGACAATCGCTTTCAGCGAATCCTGCACGACGAACGGAAAATCGCCGGCGCCCGGCGCCGCCTGAATCAGAACCTGCATGCCGTGGGCGAGCAGGCCCGGAAATCCCAGGCTGCGGCAGAACTCGATGTCGTAGTGAATGGGATGGTTGTCGCCGCTCGCCATCTGAAAGGCGGCGAAGAGGGCGTCGGTCTGGGTGCGCGATGGCGAGATGAACCGTTCGCCGATGCGGAAGTCCTCGAAATAGCGCTGTTCGGGAACCTTGGGCCGGCGCCAGGGCCGCGCCTCGTCGGTCGCGATGTCGGACATGCGGATTCGCCCATGCGTGCTGCTGAGACCGGGCGAATGCTAAAACAACGCCGGCTTCGTTAGAAGCCGGCGTTGGCAAGAAGAAGATGGTCGCGAGGCGGCGCCGCCTCGCGGTTCAGAGGAACCAAAGACCGCCGGCGCGCTTCCGCTCGGCGAAGGACGCCGTCGCCATATTGCCGGCCACTTGCTGTTCGGCGGCCTGAATGTTCGAGAAGAGGATCGAATCGCCCGGCGTCAGGGCGCGCGCTTCGGTGAAGTCCGCCAGCGCACGCTCGTAGTCGCCGAGGCGCGCCCAGGCGACGCCGCGATTGTTGTAGGCGATCGCCCGGTTTTGGCGTGAGAGCGCTCCTGAATCGATCGCGACCGTGTAGTGGTGCGCGGCCGTCACGAAGCGCCCTTCGGCCGCCCACGATCGAGCGCATCGCCATTGCCCGCGAACGCAAACAGCGCCAAGCCCAGCGCCAGAATCCCAATGATATGCATGTTCTCCGCTCTCCTAGCCGACCCTGCTCCGACGTTCCTGCCGGAGCCCCCAGATGTCCTCGATCGATCCGGTCGGTCTCGCCTTCCTGGCGCGCCGGGTCCGGCTCGATCGAGCACGGCTATAACTAAGATTTTTAAGCTTAATATGACGTTACCGGCCACCCCCCGGCAGCTTCCAGCCAAAGTACTAAGCCTAAAGGTTAATTTTCGGACCCTGTGGAAAAGTCATCACGGCAGATCGCGAATGCGTGCTTCCGCTCGCGCGACGGCGGATTCGCCGTAAGCCAGGACCGCCGCGGCGCGACTGAGACGCTCGTCGGCCAAGTCTGCGGCAAGGTCGAGTTCGGACCGCTTCTCCGGCGGGCCGAAGCCGCCGCCGCCCGGCGTTTCCAGGCGAACACGGGCGCCCGTCTCGAGCGGGAGACGCCGCTGCTTCGTATCGACGATGCGCGGCGCGGCCTGATCCGGGCCGATGACAACGCGCGCCCGCCCCGCCTCGCCGCCGCCCGCGGCGCCGGGCGGCCGACCGCCTCGATCTCCCGCGCCAGGCCCAAGCCGCCGCGGAAGGCGCCGGCGCCGCCCGAACCTTCGACCAGTGCATACTCGATCACGCGGAGCGGGTAGTCATTCTCGACCGCTTCCGCCGGCGTGTTCAGGGAATTGGTAATGTGGCAATGGGCGCCGTCCATGCCGTCCAGACCGGCCAGCGCCCCGTTTCCGCCGCCGATCGTCTCCAGATAGACATACTGCCCGCCGTCGTCCCGCTCGCCGGCGAACACCATGGAGGCGAGGATGTCGTGGCTGCCGGCCATCGCCCGATTCGCCGGCAGCGCCGGCTGCAACGCCCCGAAGATGGCGCTCGCGAGCTTCTGGCAGGTCGTCGTGCGCGCGCCGACGGCCGCCGGAAAGCGCGGGTTGAGGATCGTTCCTTCCGGAATGGCGAGGTCGATGGCGTCGAACAAACCCGAGTTCGGCGGCAAGGCCGGATCGAGCAATGCCTTCACCGCATATCCGACCGTCGCCATGACGCCCGACGGCAGCAGATTGAAGCCGCCGCGCGACTGCGGGCCCGAGCCCGCGAAGTCGAAGGTCAGGCGATCGCCCGCGACCGTCCCGGTCGCGCAGATTGGCAGCGGGTCGCCGCCGAGCCCGTCGTCGTCCATCCAGACAGTGTGCGCGTAAACGCCGTCCGGCAGGTCCCGGATGCGGCCGGCGAGCCGCCGCTTCGCATAGTCCAGGATACCGTCGCCCAGGGCGGCCATGCGCGCGGCCCCTTCGGTTTCGGCGAGCGTCTGCAGGCGGCCGACGCCGAAGCGCGCGACCGCGATCTGGACGTCGAGGTCGAGGATGCGAACGTCGGGTTCTCGCGTGTTGTGGGCGATCAACTCGATCAGACCGCGGTCAGTCGTCCCGGCGCGGACCACCTGGGTCGCAGGAATGCGGATGCCTTCCTCGAAGATCGAGGCCGCGTCGGGCGCGATCGAACCGGGGGTCGGCCCGCCAACGTCTGTGTGGTGGCCGATACAGGCGGCGAAATAGCGGACCCGGCCGTCGATGACGACCGGCGCCACGATGGAGATGTCGTTAAGGTGGGTGCCCGCGCAGAGATAGGCGTCGTTCGCGATATAGGCGTCGCCGTCGCGCATCGCGTCGAGCGGGAACTTCTCCAGGATCGCGGCGACGGCGCCGAACAGCGAGCCCAGATGGATCGGAATATGCGCCGCCTGCGCCAGAAGCCGCCCGTCCGCCGCGAAGATCGCGGTGGAGCAGTCGCGCCGCTCCTTGATGTTGGGGGAGAACGAGGACCGGACGAGCCGGCGTCCCATCTCCTCCGCGATCGCGAGGAGGCGGTTCGAGAAGACTTCGAGCGCGACCGCGTCGACGCCAATGTCGACGCGGCCGGCGCTGTCTGGCGGCGTCATGCCGTCTCCGCTCAGCCTGCGCGCACGAGCTTGCCGGGCAGTTCGCCCGTATGCTCGCCGTTCCGGAAGATCGAAACGCCGGACTTGATCGTCTCGATATAGCCTTCGGCGCGCTGCACCAGGCGGCGGCCGCCCGCGGGCAGGTCGAAGATCACCTCCGGCCGCCGGATCAAGAGCTTGTCGTAGTCGATGATGTTGACGTCGGCCTTGAGGCCGGGCGCAAGGCGGCCGCGATCCTTGAAGCCGAAGAAGTCCGCCGTCTCGCTGGTCAGCCGCCGGACGGCCCATTCGACCGGGAACTTGCCGCCGCGGTCGCGGTCCCGCGTCCAGTGGGTGATCATGAAGGTCGGCATGGAGGCGTCGCAGATCTGGCCGCAATGGGCGCCGCCATCGCCGAGGCCGACAATCGTCGCCGGGTCCTGCATCATCTCGTGCACCGGCTCCAGATCGCCCGTGACGAAGTTGGTGACGGGGAAGAGCAGCATGCCGCCGCCGTCGCCCTCGGTCAGGAAGTCGTAGACGAATTCCTGCGGGCTCTGGCCGGCGAGACGCGCGGCCTCCTCGACCGCGGCTTCGGGCCTCGGCTCGTACTCCGGCGGGTCGTTCAGGACGTACATGCGGTCCCAACGGCTCGCGATGGCGCGCTGCAAGGGCGGCAGCTTGGACAGCAGCTCCTCCGAATTCTCCTCGGCGAGGATCTTCGCCCGCATCGCCGGGTCCTTGAGCTTCTGGACCCGCTCGGCATGCGGCATGCCGTTGAGCGCCGCGAAGCTCGGCCGGCCGCTGAACGGCGTCAGCGAGGTCGAGAGGCCGAGAATGATGCCGACCGCGCGGCCGGCGATCTGCGCCGTCACCTGGGCGCCCTTTTCGCGCGTCTCATGCACGCCGCGCATCAGCCGGCGCCAGCGCTCCGGGTCGGAATACCGGTCGGTCAACAGGAACCAGAGCGGCCGCCCGGTCGACGTCCCGACTTCGCGCATCCAGTCGAACTCGGCCTGCTCGTCCTCGAAGTCGTTCAGCATGCCGTAGGCGCCGTGCTCGACCGCCTCGAAGGCCTTGCCGATGCCGATCAACTCGTCCGCGGCGGCATAGCGGCCGGGGACGCGTTCGCCCTTCGTCGTGCGATGCGATTCCGTGCGCGAGGTGGTGAAGCCGAACGCGCCGGCCTTGAGCGCCTCTTCCGTCAGCCGGCGCATTTCGGCGATGTCTTCGGCGTTCGCGTCCTCGAAATTGATCGCGCGCTCGCCCATCACATAGACCCGCAGCGGATGGTGCGGCATCTGAGCGCCGATATCGATGGCGCGCGGCTGGCGCTCCAGAGCGTCCAGGAACTCGGGAAAGCTCTCCCAGTCCCACTTCAGGCCTTCGGAAAGCACGATGCCCGGAATGTCCTCCACGCCCTCCATCAGATCGATCAGGGCGTCGTGGTCGGTCGGCCGGCAGGGCGCGAAGCCGACGCCGCAATTGCCGAAGAGGACGGTCGTGACGCCGTGCCAGGAGGACGGGGCGAGCAGCGGGTCCCAGGTCGCCTGACCATCATAGTGGGTGTGGACGTCGACCCAGCCGGGCGTGACCAAAAGGCCGGTCGCGTCGATCTCGCGCTTGCCGGGGCCGGCCTGGCCGCCCACCGAGGCGATGACGTCGCCGTCAATGGCGACATCGCCGACATAGCCGGGCGCGCCCGTTCCATCGACGATCGTGCCGCCGCGAATGACGATATCGTGCATGGCCTGGACCCCTTCGCTTCTCGCTCGGTTCAAAAGGAGAGAAGCGAAAAGGCTAGGCTCCTAACGATCTTCAATCAAGCTGCAACAGTTCGCTCGAGAGATAGGCGCTTTCGGCGAGGAAAGGATGGATCGGGTGGTCGGGGCCCGCGCCGGCCGACCGAAGCAGCCGGCCGTTGCGGCCGGCGTCGGCGAGGCCGTGGCGCACCTGCTCGCGGAAGGCCGCGTCGTCGAAGTTGTGGGAACAGGATGCGGCAAAGAAAAAGCCGTCCGGCGCGACCAGGCCGGCGGCGAGACGGACAAGCTTCCGGTAGCCGCGAAGACCCGCGCTCAGGTCCTTTCGGCTCTTCACGAAGGCCGGCGGATCGACGACGACGACATCCCAGCGGTCGCCGCGCTTGGCGGCCGCCTCCAGGAAGGCGAACGCCTCCGACCGCTCGAATTTCGTTCGCTCCGCAAGGCCGTTCCGCTTGGCGGCGAGCGCGGCCAGTTCGAGCGCCGGCTCCGACCGATCGACCAGCGTGACCTCCTCGGCGCCGGCGGCGGCCGCGTTCAGGCCGAAGCCGCCGAGATAGCAGTAAACGTCCAGCACGCGCGCGCCGGCCGAGACGGCTGCGACGGCGGCGCGGTTGACGCGTTGATCGAAGAACCAGCCGGTCTTCTGGCCGCCCGCGATGTCGGCGAGGAAAACATGGCCGTTCTCCAGCAGTTCGAGCCGGTCCGGCACCTCGCCATGCGCGGTGTCTTCCGCCGGCGGCATGCCTTCGACCGTCCGCGCCGCGGAATCGTTGCGGAGCAGGACGCCGGCAGCGCCGACCTCCGCCTGCAGCGCTTCGACGATCATATCCTGGCGGGCCGCAAGACCGACCGTGTTGATCTGCGTGACCAGGACGTCGCCATAGCGGTCGACGATCATGCCTGGCAGGCCGTCCGCCTCCGCATGGATCAGGCGGTAGAACGGCTCCGGGAACAGCCGCTGGCGGAGCGCCAGCGCCTTGGCGATGCGCCCGCGAAAGAAATCCACGTCGATGGGAGCGTCCGCATCGGTCGTGAGCATCCGGCCGACGACCAGCGGCTTCGGGTTGAACAGGCCCGCGCCCAGCGGCTCGCCGGCAGCGTTCTCGTACGCGACGATGGCGCCGGGCGGAATGGCCTTGGCGTCGCCTTCCAGCTTGATTTCGTTCGAATAGATCCAGGGGTGGCCGATTTTCACGCGCCGATGCCGTTTCGGCAGCAGGCGGATGCGCGGCCGCGTCGTTTCAAGATTTGCCATGGTCATGCGATAGGCGCTTCCAAGGCTGGCGGCAAGGGCGGTTCCGCAAAACCGCGACGGGCGATATAACCGCCAGGGCGTTTCACCATTCCTGAAAGGGACGACAGCGGCATGCAAGCGCGACGCGTCACGGTCTTCGGCGGCTCCGGCTTCATCGGGCGCTATGTTGTGCAACGGCTCGCGGCGACGCGCGCGCGGGTCCGCGTCGCGACGCGCGACGTCGAAGGCGCCAAGTTCCTGAAACCGATGGGGGCGGTCGGCCAGATCGCGCCCTTCCAGGTCAACATCGGCGATGCGGACTCCGTCCGCGCGGCCGTCGGCGATTCCGATGCGGTGGTGAACGCCGTCGGCATCCTGGCGGAGAGCGGCCGCCAGACCTTCCGGCGGGCGCATGTCGACGGGCCCGCGGCGATCGCCAAGGCCGCCGCTGCCGCCGGCGTCGCGCGGCTGGTCCACATCTCCGCCATCGGCGCCGACGCCGAGAGCGAAAGCCGCTACGCCAAGAGCAAGGCGATGGGCGAAGCGGCGGTCCGCGAAGCCTTTCCGGACGCGACGATTCTCCGGCCGAGCGTCGTGTTCGGGCCGGAGGACGACTTTATCAACCGGTTCGCCGCGATGGCCCGCACCGCGCCCGCCCTGCCGCTGATCGACGGCGGCAAGACCCGCTTTCAGCCGGTCTATGTCGGCGACGTCGCCGACGCTGTGATGGCGGCGCTCGATGGCGACGAGGCGCCCGGCAAGACTTATGAGCTCGGCGGCCCGGACGTCATGACCTTCAAGGAGGTGCTTGAATATATCCTGGCGGAAACCGGCCGCTCGCGCCCGCTCGTTCCCGCGCCCTCGGGCGCGCTCCGACCGCTCGCCGGGCTGCTCGAGATCCTTCCGTCGCCGCCGCTGACGCGGGACCAGCTGATCCTGCTGAAAAAGGACAATGTCGTCGCCGACGACGCGGCGGGCCTCGCCGAACTTGGCGTCAGGCCGACCGCGCTCGACGCCGTGGCCCCAAGCTACCTGATGCGTTTCCGCGACGGCGGGCAGTTCGCCGGCCGGCGCGCCGGCTGAGGAACGGGCCGATGGGAAAAACGATCGGGGCGGTGCTGTTTGAGGGTTTCGAACTGCTCGACATGTTCGGGCCGCTCGAAATGTTCGGCATGCTCGAGGATGCGCCCGATATCCGCATGATCGCCGCCACCGCGGAGCCGGTGGCGAGCCGCCAGGGCCCAAAGACGGTGATCGACGCGATCTTCGCCGAGCGGCTGGACTACGACCTGCTGCTGGTGCCTGGCGGCCCGGGCACGCGACCTGGCGTCGAGGATGCCGGCCTCATCGAATGGCTGGGACAG
>DAINCG010000202.1:7610-8469 GCA_036732525.1 Pseudomonadota bacterium
CCGGCAGCGGCGACGGTATCATCGTGCTGGAGACGGGCAGCGCGCTGCTGGCGAAGACGGGCCGTCTCGACGGCCTCGCCGCAACGTCGAACAAGGCGGCGTTCGGCTGGGTCATGGAACAGGGTCCCAAGGTCGACTGGAAGGCGGAAGCGCGCTGGGTCGAGGATGGCAAGTTCATGACGTCGTCCGGCGTGTCGGCCGGCATGGACATGGCGCTCGCGGCAATCCAGCGGCTCTATGGCGAGGCCGAAGCCGAGCGGATCGCGACGCGCACCGAGTACGACTGGAAGCGCGACCCCGCCTGGGATCCGTTTGCGGCGATCCACGGCCTGGTCTGAAAAATTGGGCCGACCCGCGTTAGGCCCGCCGAAACCCTGAGGGACGTACCCTGCCGGTCGACTGTAAGGGCAGGATACGGGGCACATGCGCCGGGCGCGGCAACGGGGTTTCACCCTGATCGAACTGATGGTGACGGTCTCCGTGATCGGCGTGCTGGCGCTGATCGGCGTGCCGCACTTTCGCGCCTACGTGCTGGACGCCCGGCTGAACGACGCGCAGCCGATGCTGACCCAGATCGCCGCCGCTATGCGCACACGGATGCTGGAGCGCGGCCAATACTGCTGTCAGGCCGATCCCGCCGTCGAAGCCAACATCGTCGCGGAACTCCGCACGCCTTTGGATGAAGTTGGCGATTTCTGCTTCATGATCATCTGCAGGGACCCCGCGCTTTGCCCGACGGTCTCCGCGGCGGATTTCATCACGCCCGCGGAAGCGGCGGACGCCACGCCGGAATTCGAGGTCTGGGCCGTCTTGCGGGAAACGGCCGCCGGCAATATCGCGGCGCCCGGCGACGCCTGCG
>DAINCG010000203.1:0-8450 GCA_036732525.1 Pseudomonadota bacterium
CGATCTTGGGCTTCATCATGGGCATCGCGCGGCTCTCGACCAACTGGCTGATCTCCCGGATCGCGGCCGCCTATGTCGAGATCATCCGGAACACGCCTCTGCTGCTCCAGATCCTGGTCTGGTACGGCGGCGTCTTCACGCTCTTGCCGCCGCCCCGAAGCGCGCTCGAATTCGGCTTCGGCGCCTTCGTCCTCAACAATCGCGCGCTGCAGCTGCCGGCGCCGATCTCGGGCGAATTGCTCTGGATCACCGGCATGGCGCTCGTCGCTGGCATCGCGCTCACGCTCTTCACCGCGCACAACGCCCGCAAGCATCAGGAAGCGACCGGCGAGCGGCGGCCCTGGGGCTTCAAGGCGCTCCTCTATGTCGTAGCCGCGCCGCTGGCGGTGTTCCTGCTGACCGGCCTGCCGCTCTCCTGGGAACTGCCCGTGCTCAAGGGCTTCAACTACCAGGGCGGCTACGCCGTCCCGCCGCCGTTCCTGGCCTTGCTGCTGGCGCTGTCGATCTATACCTCCGCCTTCATCGCCGAAATCGTCCGCGCCGGCATCCAGTCGGTCGGGCGCGGCCAGTCGGAAGCGGCGTTCTCGCTCGGCCTGCCGGCGAAGCGGGTGCTGCGTTTGGTGGTCATCCCGCAGGCGATGCGGGCGATCATCCCGCCGCTGATCAGTCAATATCTGAACATCGTCAAGAACTCGTCGCTGGGCGTCGCCATCGCCTATCCCGATCTGGTCGCGGTCTGGATGCAGACCTCGCTGAACCAGGCCGGCCGGGCGATCGAGATCGTCGCCACGACGATGCTGTTCTACATGACGGTCAGCCTGACGATCTCCCTCCTGCTGAACGTCTACAATAAGCGCGTTCAGCTGAAGGAGCGCTGAGCCATGGACGTCGTCGACGAAAGCAAGGTCCCCGAGCGCGGCATGGAACGGTTCGTTCCGAAGGAGAGCCGCCCGCCGCCGACGCCGGTTTCGGGCGCGATCCCCTGGATGCGGCGCAATCTCTTTTCGACGCCGCTCGATTCGATCATCACCTTCGTCGTGGGCGCGCTGCTCGTGACGGTGATCTGGAACCTGATCGAGTGGGGCCTGATCGATGCGGTCTGGGAGGCGAGCAATCGCCGCGACTGCATGAACCAGAGCCCCGACGGCGCCTGCTGGGCCGGCCCGGCGCTCTGGTTCAACAACTTCATCTACGGCCGCTACGACGCGGCGGAGCAATGGCGGGTCAATCTCGGCGCGATCATTCTCGTCGCCTGGATGGTCCCGCTCTTCCTGTCGCGCGTGACGGCGAAGATCCCGACCGCGATCACGCTCGTGCTGACCTATCCGCTGCTGGCGTCGTATCTCTTCTACGGCGGCGACAAGGGATTTTTCTGGAACGCGTTCAGCGCCCTTGGCCTGACCTTCTTCGTGATCGCCCTGGTCAACGCGGCGATGGAAATCGCCGGCGGCAAGCCGCTCGGGCAGTGGCTCGAAGACCGCTTCGGGCTCGAGCACCTGAAGCACCGACTGCTGATCTATCTGGTCCTCTGGGTCCTGGTCGCGGCCGCGTGGTCGACGGTCGAATTCGAAATCGTTCGCACGGTCCGCTGGGGCGGGCTCTTCGTGACGCTCGTCGTCTCCGGCGTCGGCATCACCTTTGCGTTGCCCTCGGGCATCGTGCTGGCGCTCGGCCGGCGCTCGAACCTGCCGCTGATCAAATATGTCTGCATCGTCTTCATCGAAGTGTTCCGCTCCGTGCCGCTGATCACGGTGCTGTTCATGGCGACGACGATGGTGCCGCTCTTCCTGCCGGAGGGCGTGACCTTCGACAAGCTGCTTCGCGCCATCGTCGCGGTCTGCCTGTTCGCCGCCGCCTACATGGCGGAAGTGGTGCGCGGCGGCCTGCAGTCCGTGCCGCGCGGGCAGGCGGAGGCGGCGGCGGCGCTCGGACTCGACTTCTGGAAGACGACGGGCCTGATCGTCATGCCACAGGCCCTGAAGCTGATGATCCCGAACATCGTTTCGAACTTCATCGGCCTCTTCAAGGACACGACCCTGGTCGCCATCATCGGCCTCTTCGACCTGCTCGGCATGGTCAAGGCGATGAGCAACGACACCAACTGGATCGGCCTCGTCGACGAGCCCTACCTGATCGCCGCGTTCATCTATTTCTGTGGCTGCTTCGCGATGTCCCGCTATGCTCGGCGCATCGAAACGAAGCTATCCACGGAGCGTCGATGACCGACGAGCTTTCTGCGGCCGGACGCGACCGCATTTTCAATGTGATCGCGGCCGGCCCGTTCGGCCGCCATGTCGGCATGGTGGTCGATGCGGTCGAAGTCGACCGCGTCGTCATTCGCATGCCGAAGGCACCGCATGTGATGAACGGGCTGAACATCGTGCATGGCGGGGCGACCGCCACCCTGCTCGACACCGCCGCGACGGCGGCCGCCTGGGCGACGCCGATGGCGAAGGACACCACCCGCGGCACCACGGTCGCGCTCTCCATCAACTACATCGACGCCGGCCGGGACAGCGACCTGATCGCGGAAGGCCGCGTCGTGGCCCGCGGCGGCACGCTCACCGTCGTCGACGTGGTCGCCCACGACGAGTCCGGCCGCCTCGTCGCCAAGGCGCAGGCGACCTACAAGCTCGACCTGGCGCGAGACCGGCGGTTGGAGAAGGGTTGAAGTTCGTCCGAATTCGGACGATATCTCGTGTGACGGCAGATGAACGGCAACGAGTTCCTGAAGTTCGTTCGCCGGGAAGCCCGGCGGCGCGGGCTCGGACCCGTCGAGTTGATCACGGCGCGGGGCAAGGGCTCTCACATCACGGTCCGGCTCGGCGACCGCTTTACCGTGCTGAAAGATCGCAAGAAGGAGATATCCAAAGGTCTCCTCAGTGCGTTGCTCCGGCAGCTCGGGCTGGATTAGGCCTTGGGAGACATTGGGCCATGGGATTGCTGATCTATCCGGCGGAAGTTTCGTTCGATTCGAGCGACGGCGTGTGGCGGGTCGATTTTCCCGACCTTTTTGCCGCGACCACGGAAGCAGCCACGAAGGACGAGGCGCTGAGCGAGGCGCAAGGGTGTCTGACCGCCGGGATCGTCGGACATATGGCGACCGGCCGCGACTTGCCGAAGCCGTCTGCGGCCCGCGGGAGGCCATTGGTCGCGCCGGATGCCGTCGTTGCGGCGAAGGCGACCCTGTGGCAAGCGATGCGCGACGACGGCGTCGGGAATTCGGCGCTGGCCAAGCGGCTCGGGGTCACGGAATCGGCGGTGCGGCATCTGCTGGACCCGACCCGAAACTCCCGGATCGACAGGATCGAAGCGGCGCTCGCGGCGCTTGGCAAACGGATGGCGATCGGCCTGACGGCCGCCTGAGACGGCCGCCCTCTACGTCCGCCAGACTTCCGGATTAATCATGTTGATCGGCTCGCCCGCGGCGAAGGCGTTGATCTGGTCGAAGATGTCCGTGAACTGGAGCTGGTATTCGTCCTCGGTGACATAGCCGATGTGGGGCGTGGCCAGGACGTTCGGATGGTTGACCAGCGGGTCGGCCATGTCCGTCAGCGGCTCCGTCTCGAAGACGTCGACGGCGGCCATGCCGGGGCGGCCGGCGTCGACCGCGGCGAGCAGCGCGCCCGGCGCCACGAGGCCGGCGCGGGACGTATTCACGAAAAGCGCGTCCGGCCGCATGGCCGCCAGGTCTCCCGGACCGATCAGGCCCTTGGTCTCCGGCTTCAGGCGCACATGGACGCTGACGATGTCGGGCTCCGCGAAGAAGGCTTGGCGGCTTGCGGCGACCTTGCGGCCATCCGCGGCGGCCCGCGCGCGCCCGTCCTCGGACGCCCACCAGACGACGTCGAGACCGAACGCTTCGGCATAGTCCGCGACCGCCCGCGCGATCCGGCCATAGCCGTAGAGGCCGAGCGTCCGGCCCCTGACCGAGCGCCCGACGCCTATCTGCCACGTCCCGGCCTTCAGGGACGCCGCCTGCGCCGGGATCTGGCGAAACGCCGCCAGGATCAGCGCCCAGGTCAGTTCCGCCGTCGCAAAGGAGGGCGTGCCGGGATGCTGGCTGGAGCAGAGCAGCACGCCGCGCTCCGTCAGCGCGTCGAGGTCGATGTGCGGCCACACGCTCCGCTGGCTGACCAGCTTGAGGTTTGGCAGCCGTTCGATCAGCGGCCGCCGGATCGCCGTCCGCTCCCGAAACAGGACGAGCGCCTCCGCGTCCTTCAGGCGTTCGGCGAGCACATCCACGTCCTCGACATGATCGTTCCAGATCGTGACCGCATGGCCCCTGAGCTTTTCGAAGCAGTCGAGGCCGCGGAGCGTGTCGAACCAGTCGTCGAGGATGTGGACGCGCATCCCGTCAGCCCTCCAGTGCGGCCCACATCTCCGCGTCGCGCGCGGCGGTCCAGATCTTCGGATCGACGACGCCCGAGGCTTCGTCATAGGCGCGCGCGACGTTGAACGGCATGCAGTGATCGAAGATGACCCAGTCGCCGAACTCGGGCTGCATGGCGGCATAGACGTCCTTGTAGGTCGCCTTCAGGTCCTTGCCGGCGTCGACCCCGGCCTCGGCGCCGCCATAGAGCGCATCGACGAAGGCTCGGGTGCCCTTGAACGCGTCCGAGATCTTCTGCGGCGTATCGAGCGCCGCGCCGCGGCCCGGCACGATCTTCTCCGGCCCATAGGCCTGGACGGCGTCGAGCGTGGCGCCCCAGTCGGTGAGATAGGCGTCGCCGCAATAGAGCGCCGAGCGGTATTCGACGATGTCGCCGGAGAACATCACCTTCTCCTTCGGCAGCCAGACGACCGTGTCGCCCTTGGTGTGGGCGCGGCCGACCTGGGCGATCTGCACCTCCCGGTCGCCGAGCCAGAGGGTCATCCGGCCCTCGAACGTCAGCGTCGGCCAGGTCAGGCCCGGCACGCTCTCGATGCCCTGGAAGAGGCGCGGGAAGCGGCGCGCCTCGGACTCGTAGTCCTGCTGGCCGCGCTCGGCGACGAGATCGCGGGTGTCCCGGCTCATGATGATCTCGGATGCGCCGTAGCCGGACGCGCCGAGCACGCGGACGGCGTGATAGTGCGACAGGACGAGGTGCTTGATCGGCTTGTCGGTCACCTTGCGGATTTCGGCGACCAGCTTTTGCGCCAGCACGGGCGTCGCCAGGGCCTCCAGCACGACGACGCTCTCGGGGCCGACGATGACGCCGGCGTTCGGGTCGCCTTCGGCCGTGTAGCCGTAGACGCCGTCCGCCAACTCCGCGAACGTGACCTCCTTCTCTTCCAGGTCCGCCTGGGACGCGAAGGCCTTGGCCATGGGGGTTCCCTCCGTTGTTCTTGGGTCGTTATGCCGACAAGGCGGCGATGGCGTGCGACATGGCGAGGGTGCGCTTCGCCTGTTCGGCATGCAAATTCTCGATCAGGCGACCGTTCAGGGTGGCGACGCCCTGGCCGGACGCGATCGCCGCTTCATAGGCTTCGACGACCTGACGGGCGTTTTCGACGTCCGCCTCGGAGGGGCCGAAGGCGGCGTTCGCGGGCTCGACCTGCTTCGGGTGGATCAGGGTCTTGCCGTCGAAGCCCATGGCGGCGGCCTGGGCGCAGTGGGCGGCGAATTGCGCGTCGTCGGCGAGGTTCAGGTGCACGCCGTCCAGCACCGCGGCGCCATGGGCCCGGCCCGCCAGCAGGACCAGTCCGAAGCTCGTCATAAACGGCGCCCGGTCGGGCGTATGCGCGGCCCCCAAGTCGACGGCCAGGTCGGAGGTGCCCATGACCAGCGCCGTCAGTCGCTGGTCGGCCGCGATTTCCTCGGCGCGCAGCACGCCGAGCGGCGTCTCGATCATCGCCCAGATGGCGAGGTTGTCCGGCGCGCCGGCGCTGGCGAGCACGCCGATCGCCTTCCGGATGGTCTCCGCGGATTCGACCTTCGGCAGGACGACCGCCGCCGCGTCGGAGGCGGCGATGGCCTGCAGGTCGGCATGACCCCAGGGCGTGTCCAGGCCGTTCGCGCGGATGGCGATCAGCCGCCGGCCATAGGCGCCGGAACTCGCCGCCCCGACCGCCATGCCGCGCGCCTCCGCCTTCGCGTCGGGGGCGACGGCGTCCTCCAGATCGAAGATCAGCGCGTCGGCCGGCAGGGTCTTCGCCTTCTCCAGCGCCGAGGCGCGCGCTGCAGGCATGTAGAGCACGCTCCGGAGGGGGCGGCTGGCGGCGGCTTGGGACATCGCGGGGCTCCTGCGCTATATTGCCATTTCATATACTTGTCGGCGCACGGGAAGTCAGCGGAGGCATCAAGAAATCCGGCGATGGGCGAAGCAGCGAGCGACCTCGTCCTGACGCTCCAGTCCAGCGTCGCCTATGGCCACGTCGGCAATGCGACGGCGGCGTTTGCGCTGCAGCGGCTCGGCCGCGACGTCATCCGCATCGACACGGTGCGCTTCTCCAATCATCCGAAGCACGGCGGTTTCGCAGGCGCGCCGGCGCCGGCCGCCGAGATCGACGCGCTGGTCGAGGGCCTTGCGGCGCGCGGCATGCTGGCGGAGGTGGGCGCGGTCCTCTCCGGCTACCTCGGCACGGCGGAGAACGCCGGCGCCGTCGGGCGCGCGGTCGCGGCGGTGCGCCGGCGCCGGCCGGACGCGCTCTCCTGCCTCGATCCCGTGATCGGCGACCGCCCGGCAGGTCGGTTCGTCGCCGCCGATATTCCCGCGGCCATCGAGCGGCATCTCTTGCCGCTCGCCGATATCGTGACGCCGAACGCATACGAACTCGAAGCCCTGACCGGCGTTCCCGCGCCGGACGCGGCGGCGGCGGCGAAGGCCGCGCGGTCGCTCGCCGCGGCGCGTCCCGGCCGCCTCGTGGTCGCGACCGGCGTCGAGGACGCGGGCGGGCTCGCGACGATCGCGGCGACGGCGGAAGCCGCCTGGCGCGCTTGGACGCCGCGGGTCGACGCGCCGGCCTTCGGCGCGGGGGACCTGTTCACGTCCGTCTTCCTCGCCCGCTACATGGAGCGGCGCGACCCGCCGGCGGCGCTTCGGCTTGCCGCAAGCGCCGTGCACGCGGTCTTCGCCGCGACGGCGGCGAGCGGCCGGCCCGAATTGGCGCTTGTCTCCGCGCAGGCCGCGCTGGCGGAGCCGCCGGCGCTGTTCGACGTCGAGGAGGCCTGAGCGGTGGCGGTCGGCGGCGATCTTCATTGGGTGCAGGACGCGGTGGTCTATCTGGGCGCCGTCGTCGTCGTTGCGCCGATCTGCGTGCGAATCGGCGCGAGCCCGATCCTTGGCTATCTCCTCGCGGGCGTGGCGCTCGGCCCCTTCGCGCTCGGCGCCGTCCGCGACATGGAGGGCGCGCGAAGTCTGGCGGAATTCGGCGTCGTCCTGCTGATGTTCACGATCGGGCTCGAACTCTCGTTTCAGCGCCTCCGGATGATGGCCCGCCAGGTCTTCGGTTTCGGCTTCGCCCAGGTTGTCGTGACGGCGTTTTTGTCGCCGGCCGCCTTTTGGGGCTTTCGGTGGAGGCGGCGCTGCTGGTCGGTTGCGCGCTGTCGCTGTCGTCCACGGCGCTGGTGCTGCGCCTGCTGGCCGAGCGGTCTGAACTCCAGTCGCGGTTCGGGCGACTCGTCTTCTCGACGCTGCTGTTCCAGGACCTTGCGGTGGCGCCGATGCTGGCGGCCGCGCCGCTCATCGCCGTCGCGAACGAGGCGACGGTGCCGGACACCGGCTCGCTCATCGTCGCCTTCGGCTCGGCGCTGCTGGCGGTGGCCGGCATCGTCGCCTTCGGGCGCTATGTGATGCGGCCGCTGCTGAAGACCATCAGCGCGATCAACAACCGGGAGGTCTTCGCCGCAGCCAGCCTGTTGACGGTGCTCGTCACCGCCTGGGCGGGGGCCGTCGCCGGCCTTTCGATGGCGCTCGGCGCGTTCCTCGCGGGCATGATGCTCGCGGGATCCGGTTTCCGCCACCAGGTGGAAGACGAGATCGTGCCCTTCCGCGGCCTGCTGCTCGGCCTGTTCTTCATGTCGATCGGCGCGCTGATCGACCTCGGCGCCCTGGTCCGTATGTGGCAGGAAGCGCTTCTGGCGATGCTGGCGCTGATCGCCTTCAAGACCTGCGTCATCGCCGGTCTCGCCAGGCTCTGGGGTTTTCCCTGGCCGACGGCGATCCATGCCGGCCTGCTGCTGTCCCAGGGCGGCGAGTTCGCGTTCGCGCTGGCCGCCATCGCCATGGGCGGCGGCCTGCTGACGGATCTGCAGGCGCAGGTCTTCCTGCTGGCGACCGCGCTCTCCCTTGGCCTGACGCCCGCGCTCGCCGCGATCGGCGAGCGGCTCGACCGCAGGCTTGAGAGCCGCGGTCTGCCGTCGGCGGACCAGTTGCGCGAAGCGACGTCCAAACTGGACAACCATGTCGTCATCTTCGGCTATGGTCGGGCCGGACAGACGCTGGCGCGCATCCTCGCCGCCGCCGGCG
>DAINCG010000204.1:0-897 GCA_036732525.1 Pseudomonadota bacterium
CGCCGAGCCGGTGAACCGCGGCGGCTTCAACCGGCGGGGATCGAAGGACAGCCAACTGAAGTAGGCCAACCGGCTTGCGATCGGCGTCCGATCCGATGGTCGATGGACGTGCCTGGGGAGGTTGGCTGGGGCGCCTGGATTCGAACCAGGGATCACGGGATCAAAACCCGTTGCCTTAACCACTTGGCCACGCCCCAGAAACGCACTCGCGCGGGGCCGCGCGACAGGCGCAGCCCCGCCCGCGTGCGCGGCGCTGTTATGGCCAATGGCGCGCCGCGGCGCAAGCGATGCGACGCTTTGCGGACCTGCGGCGGGCGCTCTCAGGCGCGCCTATTGCTTGACGTCGGGAAGTTCGATCTTGATGTCGGCTTCGTCTTCGGCGAATCCGCCGAAGTGGTAGATCGCAAACCCGGCGACGATGACGACAAGGCCGCCCAGAATGAAATGCAACACGCCGCGGCTGCTGGATCCGTCCGCCATGATGCTTCCCCATAGCTGTTGAAGACTGGCGAACAACAGTTACGGCGGCGGACAGGTTCCGGCCGTTCAAAAAAAATGGGCGATTGCTCTTGGCTCGCCGGCGTCAGTTCTGGCCTTGAGGCGCGGTATCGCCGGGGATCGGCGATGTGCCGCCGAAGCCGCCGAAGAAATACACCAGCGCCAGGATCGCCGCGATCACAAGCAGGCGGAAAATCGTGCCGACCGGGCTGAAGCCCGGCCGTTCAGCCGGATCGTCGTCTTTTTCTCTTGCCATCCCAAGTCCCTGCAAAGGCCCGCCGTAAGGCCGGCCCGGCCGCTCGTTCATGTCGGCCGACGCCAGCACAGGCGTTACGTGTATGATAGCCTATCAGGTATCGAGGAAGCTGCGAAGTTTTCGGCTGCGGCTCGGGGGCTTCA
>DAINCG010000204.1:907-4396 GCA_036732525.1 Pseudomonadota bacterium
CCTTCGCCTCGATCTGGCGAATGCGTTCGCGCGTCACGGAAAACTGCTGGCCGACCTCTTCCAGCGTGTGATCCGTGTTCATGCCGATGCCGAAGCGCATGCGCAGCACGCGCTCTTCGCGCGGCGTCAGGGTCGACAGCACGCGGGTCGTCGATTCGCGCAGGTTCGACAGGATCGCGCTGTCGATCGGCTGGACGGCGTTCTTGTCTTCGATGAAGTCGCCGAGATGGCTGTCCTCCTCGTCGCCGATCGGCGTTTCGAGGCTGATCGGCTCCTTGGCGATCTTCAGAACCTTGCGAACCTTCTCCAGCGGCATGCCGAGCTTGACGGCGAGTTCCTCCGGCACCGGCTCGCGGCCGATTTCGTGCAACATCTGGCGGCTGGTGCGGACGAGCTTGTTGATCGTCTCGATCATGTGCACGGGGATGCGGATCGTGCGCGCCTGATCGGCGATCGAGCGCGTGATCGCCTGGCGAATCCACCAGGTCGCATAGGTCGAGAACTTGTAGCCGCGGCGATATTCGAACTTATCGACCGCCTTCATCAGGCCGATATTGCCTTCCTGAATGAGGTCGAGGAACTGCAGGCCGCGATTGGTGTACTTCTTGGCGATCGAGATTACGAGGCGCAGGTTGGCCTCGACCATCTCCTTCTTGGCGCGGGCGGCTTCGCGCTCGCCCTGCTGCACGACGATGACGATCTCGCGGAATTCGTCGAACGGCAGCTGGATCTTGGCGCAGACGTCCCAAAGGCCGGCGCGAATTTCCTTCACCTCGTCGTGGTGATTCTTGCAGAACTTCTTCCATTCCGCCTTCTGGCTGATCGACCGGAACCACTTTGGATCGGTTTCGCGGCCGCGCCACTCGGCGATGAAGGCCTCGCGCTTGACGCCGGACGCCATCGCAAGACGCAGCACCTGTCCTTCAAGCGCCACGGCCTCCCGGTTCAGATCGTAAAGCTGCTCGACGAGCTGCTCGATCCGCTGGTTGTTGAGCCGGATGGTCGACAGCGCCTCGCTCATCTCGAGCTTCGTCTTCGCGAAGCGCTTTTCGCCCGCTTCGTCGAGCGGTTCGCCTGCCGCCAGCGTATCCATGCGCGCGCGACGCAGCTTCTCCAGGCGCTTGTGAATGCGGCTGACCTTGTCGAAGGTCTCTTCGACCTGCGGCAGCAGCGCCCGTTCCATCGCGGCGAGCGACAGGCTGACGGCTTCGTTCTCGTCGTCGTCGTCGTTGTCGTCGCCGTCCTCTTCGTCGTCCTCGTCGTCGGAGTCGTCGTCCTTGGCGGCAGTCTTGGTCGACGCGTCTTCTTCATCGTCGTTCGGCGGCTTCGCCGCTGGCGCCCATCGAGGCGTCGAGGTCCAGAATGTCGCGCAGCAGAATGCCGCCGTCCTTCAGCGCATCGCGCCAGTCGAGGATGGCGAGCGCGGTCAACGGGCTTTCCATCAGCCCGCCGATCATCTTTTCGCGGCCCGCTTCGATGCGCTTGGCGATCGCGATCTCGCCTTCGCGAGACAGCAGCTCGACAGAGCCCATCTCGCGGAGATACATGCGGACCGGATCGTCGGTGCGGCCGATGTCGTCGTCGTCGATGTTGCCGGCGGTGCGGGACGAGCCGCTGCTCTCTTCGTCGCTGTCGTCCTCGACGGCCTCGGGCTCGTCGGCTTCCTCGGCCTCGACGACGTTGACGCCCATCTCCGAGAGGGCGGCCATGACGTCTTCGATCTGCTCGGAACTGACCTGGTCGGGCGGGAGAGCGGCGTTCAGTTCGTCATAGGTGACGGACCCGCGCTCCTTCGCCGCCTGCAGCAGTTTCTTGACCGCTGCGCTCTCGTCGAGCTGCAAGCGGTCGGCGGCCTCTTCGGCGCCTTTCGTCTGCTTCTCCGCGCGCGCTCGCTTTCCGCCGGACGCGTTCTTCGACTGAGCCTTGGCCGCCGCTTTCGCCATCGTCTGCCTCGCTTTCATACGCCCGACACTGAATACACCGTTTGGGATAAACGCACGTCCGCCCGACCCTATTCTTTACGGTCAAACGTTAACACGCGTTTACCCTGCTTCGCCGTTCGTTCTGTCACGCCGTCGCGCCATGAGGTCGGACTCGACTTCGGCCAAGCCGTTGTCGTCATCATCGCCCATGGTTCGCGCGCGCTCCAGAATGCTCCGATCGGCGTCGCGTTGCTCAATCGCCTCAATGGAAAGGTCTAACCACTCTGCCGCATCCGCAGCGTCGCCCACGAGGGCGGAGGGCCGCCTGCTGGCCGAGCGGTGCATCCGGCTGAGCGCAAGGTCGTGACCCTGATCCTTTAATGTGGCGAGAAGCGCCTCGGCGTCAATACCCGGCGTGTTCGACAATTCCGCGACCAAGGCCGCGCGCAGCCGGTCGAGATCGGGATCGGAGAACGTCAAAAGCGCCAGGCGCTCCGCGAACGGCTCCGCCGCGTCGGGACGATGGCAACAGCCGTAGAGCAGCCGCGCCTCGCCGAGCGCGCTGACGACGGCGGAGGCCGGCCGGCCCGGCCGGCGCAGAACGCGCCCGGGTTGATTGCGGTCTTTTGAGAAAAATCGTTTTGAACCATGGTCTTGCCGCGCCGGCGCGAAAGCCAACCGCAGCCGCGCACGGAATTCGTCGCGGACATAGCGGCCGACCGTCTCGTCCGCGACGCCGCGCGCCAATTCGTGCAGCCGCTTGTCGAGCGCCGCGCGCTCCTCCGGCCGGCTCGGGTCGATCTCGGCCAGCGCGTCCTGCCAAATTATCTCGATCAGGCCGCTCGCATTCTCGATCACGCGGCGGATCGCGCCGGCGCCGTCCTGCCTGACGAGGTCGTCCGGATCCTTGCCGCCGTCGAGCAGGGCGAATCGCAGCGTCCGGCCCGGCTGGAGAATCGGCAGCGCGCGGAGCGCGGCGCGTCCCGCCGCCTTCCGCCCGGCGGCGTCGCCGTCGAGGCAGAGCACGGGCGCCGCGGCAATTCGCCACATACGCTGGATCTGCGCCTCCGTCACCGCCGTGCCGAGCGGCGCGACGACGTTGGGCACGCCGGCTTCCGACAGCGCGATCGCGTCCATGTAGCCCTCGACGACGATGATCTCGCCGGCCTTGTGCGCTGGCTCGCGGGCGAGGTGCAGGCCGTAGAGCGTCTCGCCCTTGTGGAAGAGCGCGCCGTCCGGGGAGTTCAGGTATTTCGGCTGCGCGTCGCCGAGCGCCCGGGCGCCGAAGCCGATCGGCCGGCCGCGGGCGTCGGCGATCTCGAAGGTGACGCGGTCCTTGAAGTAGCCGAAGACGTGGCCGTCGTCGCCCTTCCGGGCGAGCCCGGCGTCGACCAGCGTCGCGTCGTCGAAGCCTTCGCGACGAAGATGCGCCAGCAGCGCCATGCGGTCTTCGGGCGCATAGCCCAGCCGGAAGCGGCGCATGGTCTCGTCCGCGAGGCCGCGCCCCCGGAGATAGGCCATCGCCGCCTTGCCGGCCGGCAAGCGCAGCTGCGTCTCGAAGTAGCGG
>DAINCG010000204.1:4541-8391 GCA_036732525.1 Pseudomonadota bacterium
CTTCATCAGGAATGAGAAGACGTCGCCGTGCTCGCCGGAGCTGAAGCAGTGATAGAAGCCCTTGGCGTCGTTGACGGTGAAGGAGGGCGTGCGTTCGGCGTTGAACGGCGACAGGCCGACGAACTCGCGGCCCTTTCGTTGCAGCTTCACCTTCCGCCCGACCACGTCGCTGACCGCGACGCGGGCCTTCACCTCCTCCAGGAAGCCGGGCGGGTATTGCGCCATGGGCGCCGCGCCTAACGCGCGCCGAGCCGCTGCTTGGCGCTCGCGGCCGCCTTCTGGGCGTCCAGCGCCGCGCCGTGCTTTTCGCGGAGCGCCGCCATGACCTTGCCCATGTCCTTGATCCCGACGGCGCCGACGGCGGCGATCGCGGCGTCGACGGCGGCGACGGTCTGCTCCTCGCTCATCTCGGCGGGCAGGAAATTCTTGATGACGTCGACTTCCGCGCGCTCCGCCTCGGCGAGTTCGAGCCGCCCGCCCTGTTCGTAAAGCGAAATCGACTCGCCGCGCTGCTTGATCATCTTCTTCAACAGGTCGCGGATCGAATCGTCGTCCACGCCGTTGTGCTGGCCATGCTCGCGCGCGGCGATGTCGCGGTCCTTAACCGCCGCTAGAATCAGGCGAATCGTCGCCAGTTCGCTCGTGCGCTTGTTGCGCAAGGCGTCCTTCATTGCGTTCTTGAGCTCGTCCCTGAGCATTGTTCGCTCCCTTTGGCCCAATGGCGCCGCGACCCCTGGCCGCGTTCGCGGTGGTCGCGCAAGTGTATGATTTAATTGAAAAACCCAATTTTGCGCCCGCTTGACGCAGCGCATTCATTTGCCTATGAACGGGCCGATTTGCAAGGGTTTCAGGCGGCGGCGCAGCTCGGCGGCGGCGCATCTGAGAGAGGTTCTCCCCAGAAATGGCCGGATTATCGGGAAGCGCGGCGTCGCCAGGATCGGGCGCGCCGGCCGATTCGACGCGCGCCCTGACCGGCGCGCTAGTCCTCGCGGACGGCGCCGTCTTTCGCGGCCGCGGCCTGGGGGCGGCGGGACAGGCGGTCGGCGAGGTCTGCTTCGTCACCGCGATGTCGGGCTACCAGGAAACGCTGACCGATCCGTCCTTCGCCGGACAGATCGTGTCGTTCACCTTCCCGCATATCGGCATCGTCGGCGCCAATGTCGAAGACATGGAGGCGACGACGCCGGCCGCGCGCGGCGTCGTCATGCGCATGGACCCGACGGACCCGTCGAACTTCCGCGCCGCGGAGCGGATCGACGTCTGGCTGAAGCGGATGAACCTCGTCGGCCTCGCCGGCATCGACACCCGGCGGCTGACCCGCCGCATCCGCGACGGCGGCGCGCCGACCGGCGTCATCGTGAACGCGCCGGACGGCGCGGCCGACCTCGAAGGCGCGATCGCGGAGGCGCAGGCCTGGCCCGGCCTCGAAGGCATGGACCTCGCCCGGGAGGTCACCTGCCGCCAGCCTTACATGTGGGACCAGACGCTGTGGGCCATCGGTGAAGGCTACGGCCGGCAGGCCGCGCCCCGGCGGAAGATCGTCGCCATCGACTACGGCGCCAAGCACAACATCCTCAGGAGCCTCGCGAGCCGCGGCGCGGCGGTCGAGGTCGTGCCGGCGACGATGTCGGCCGAAGACATCCTGGCGCGCCGGCCGGATGGCGTCTTCCTTTCGAACGGACCGGGCGACCCGGCGGCGACGGCGGAATACGCCCGCCCGATCCTGCAGGGGCTGATTCGGTCCGGCGTGCCGATCTTCGGCATCTGCCTCGGCCATCAGCTCCTGGCGCAGGCGCTCGGCGCCAGGACGGCGAAGATGTCGATCGGCCACCGCGGCGCCAACCAGCCGGTCAAGGACCTGGAGACAGGCAAGGTCGAGATCACCAGCCAGAATCACGGCTTTGCGGTGCAGCCGGACAGCTTCGCCGACGACGTCGTCCAAACCCATGTCAGCCTGTTCGACGGATCGAACGAAGGGCTGAAGGTAATCGGCCGGCCGATTTTCTCGGTGCAATACCATCCGGAGGCGTCTCCGGGGCCGCACGACAGCGGCTATCTGTTCGACCGGTTCATGCAGGCGATCGACGGCGATGCCTAAACGCGAAGATATCACCTCCATCCTGATCATCGGCGCGAGGCCGATCGTCATCGGCCAGGCGTGCGAGTTCGACTATTCGGGCGCGCAGGCGTGCAAGGCGCTCCGGGAGGAGGGCTACCGGGTCATCCTGGTCAATTCGAACCCGGCGACGATCATGACCGACCCGGAGTTCGCCAACGCCACCTATATCGAGCCGATCACGCCGGAGATGGTCGAGAAGATCATCGCGGCCGAACGGCCGGACGCGCTGTTGCCGACGATGGGCGGACAGACCGCGCTCAACACGGCGCTGGCGCTCGCGGAGACCGGCGTTCTCGAGCGCTATGGCGTCGAACTGATCGGCGCCAACCGGGACGCCATCGCCAAGGCGGAGGATCGCCAGCTCTTCCGCGACGCCATGGACCGGATCGGGCTCGCGACGCCGCGCAGCGTCGTCATACGCGACATGGAGAGCGGTTTCGCCGCGATGCAGGAGATCGGCCTGCCGCTGATTATCCGCCCGTCCTTCACGCTCGGCGGCGCCGGCGGCGGCATCGCCTACAATCCGGACGAGTTCGAGGAGATCGTGCGCGGCGGCCTCGACGCCTCGCCAATCAACGAGGTGCTGGTCGAGCAGTCGGTGCTTGGCTGGAAAGAGTTCGAGATGGAGGTCGTGCGCGACCGCAACGACAACTGCATCATCGTCTGCTCGATCGAGAACATGGACCCAATGGGCGTCCATACTGGCGATTCGGTCACCGTCGCCCCGGCGCTGACGCTGACCGACAAGGAATTTCAGATCATGCGGGACGCGTCGATCGCCGTCCTGCGCGAGATCGGCGTCGACACCGGCGGGTCGAACGTGCAGTTCGCCGTCAATCCGGCCGACGGCGCCCTCGTCGTCATCGAAATGAACCCGCGCGTCTCGCGGTCCTCCGCGCTGGCGTCGAAGGCGACCGGCTTCCCGATCGCCAAGGTCGCGGCCAAGCTCGCGGTCGGCTACACGCTCGACGAACTGCAGAACGACATCACGCGCGTCACGCCGGCGTCGTTCGAGCCGGCGCTCGACTATGTCGTCGTGAAGATTCCGCGCTTCACCTTCGAGAAGTTTCCGGGCGCCCAGCCGCTGCTCACGACCTCGATGAAGTCGGTCGGCGAGGCGATGGCGATCGGCCGATCCTTCCCGGAGGCCTATCAGAAAGCGCTGCGGTCGCTGGAGACCGGCCTCGTCGGCCTCGACGAGGTCGAGATCGAGGGCGCGCCGGCGCGGGAAGCGCTGATCAAGGCGCTCGCCCAGCCCGTGCGGCCTCTTGATCGCCCAGGCGTTCCGGCATGGCCTTTCGATCGAGGACGCGGCGCGGGCGAGCAGCTACGATCCCTGGTTCCTCGGCCAGATCAAGGCCCTCGTCGACGTTGAGGCGGGCGTCAAGGCGGATGGCCTGCCCGACACGGCGGAGGACATGGCGCGCCTGAAGCGGCTGGGCTTCTCCGACGCCCGGCTCGCAAGGCTCGTCGGCGACAGCGCGGATGCGGTGCGCGAACGGCGCCAGGCGCTCGGCGTCCGTCCCGTCTACAAGCGCATCGACACCAGTGCGGCCGAATTCCCCTCGGCGACGTCCTACCTCTATTCCTGCTACGAGGATCCGGCGTCCGGCCCGCCGGAGTGCGAGGCCGAGCCGTCGGACGCGACCAAGATCATGATCCTCGGCGGCGGCCCCAACCGCATCGGCCAGGGCATCGAGTTCGACTACTGCTGCGTCCATGCCGCCTACG
>DAINCG010000205.1:0-8391 GCA_036732525.1 Pseudomonadota bacterium
GAAGTCGCAAGTCCTGCCGCCGGCGTCGCCCCGGCTCGCGAAACCGGCCACCAGCCGGCCCTGACGGGCAAGCGGCATCGGGACATGATAACCGATCGTGGTCCGGGCCTCGGAATGGAAGCGGCGCTTCAGTTCGCGTTCGAAGGCGTCCGGCTCCCGCGCAACCAGGGTCTTGGTCGCCGGCAGATGGGCCCCGGGGCTGCGCAGCACGCCGATGGCGCCCTCGCGGTCCGCGAACTTCGCGGCTTCCTCGACCATGCCGTCGCGGCGGCGGTGGATCACCATCTGGCCGACCGGCTGCTCCAGCCGCTCCAGCCACATGCGCTCGACCTCGGCGCTTTCGGCGTGGCGGGCCATGAAGGCGGCGGCGACCACGATGGCCATGGTGAGCGCCATGGCGATGGCGTTGACGATGCGCATGGGGCCGTGCCTCCGCTCGCTGATGGTTTATGAACTCTTAAGGCCATGCTCGCGATTCGCGGCCAAATTGGCAACGGAGAATGGGGATGACGCCCCCTGGCTTAAGCCTGAAGTGCGGGGCTTGGTGTTGACCGGGCGGCCCGGCGGCGACTAGATCACCCCGCAAGCCGGCCATATCGCTGGCTTGCGCACAACCCGACCCCATGTCTGCCGGTTGAAGATGGCGGCGCGCGACGGCGCCGCCGATGCGCCTTGACGATTGAAGGGAACGCCGTTCCATGCCGAATCCCGATGCCGAGTCCGCCCGCGCCTGGCCGTTCGCCGAAGCGCGCAAGCTGCTGAAGCGGCTGGAAAAAGGCGGGTCGGACAAAGGCTATGTGCTGTTCGAGACGGGCTACGGCCCGTCCGGCCTACCGCATATCGGCACGTTCGGCGAAGTCGCGCGCACCTCGATGGTTCGGCGCGCGTTCCAGGAACTTTCCGACACGCCGACGCGGCTCTTCGCGTTCTCGGACGACATGGACGGCCTGCGCCGCGTGCCGGACAACGTGCCGAACCGGGAGCTTCTCGCCCAGCACTTGAACAAGCCGCTGACGGCGGTGCCGGACCCGTTCGGCGAATATGAAAGTTTCGGGCAGTCGAACAACGCGCGTCTGAAAGCGTTCCTGGACGCCTTCGGGTTCGACTACGAGTTCAAGTCGTCGACCGAGTGCTACAAGGCCGGCGAGTTCGACGCGGCGCTCCTGCAGATGCTGAAGCGATTCGACGCGGTCATGAAGGTGATCCTGCCGACGCTCGGCCCGGAACGGCAGGCCACGTATTGCCCGTTCCTGCCGATTTCGGAGACGACGGGCGAGGTCCTGCAGGTGCCGGCCGAAGAGGTCAGGCCGGACGCCGGTACGATCGTCTACCGCGATCCCGTGACGGAGAAGCTGATCGAGACGCCGGTCACGGGCGGGCGCTGCAAGCTGCAATGGAAGGCGGATTGGGCGATGCGCTGGTACGCGCTCGACGTCGACTACGAGATGTCGGGCAAGGACCTGATCGACAGCGTCAATCTTTCCTCGAAGATCTGCCGCATCCTCGGCGGCCAGCCGCCCGAGGGCTTCACCTACGAGCTGTTCCTGGATGAGGTCGGCGGCAAGATCTCGAAGTCGAAGGGCAACGGCCTTTCGGTCGAGGAGTGGCTGGCCTATGCGCCGCCCGAAAGCCTCGCGATGTTCATGTTCCAGAAGCCGACGGCGGCGAAGCGGCTATATTTCGACGTGATCCCGCGTGCGGTCGACGAGTACCGCCAGCATCTCGCCAAGGTCGGCGAGCTGGAGCCGGCCGCACGGCTGGAGAACCCCGCCTGGCATATCCATGCGGGCGAACCGCCGGCGCCGGAAGCGGACTTTTCGTTCTCGCTCTTGCTGAACCTGGCGGCGGTCTGCAATGCGGAAGAGAAGGCGACGCTCTGGGGCTTCATCGCGCGATACCAGCCGGACCTTTCGCCCGAAAGCGCGCCGATGCTCGACAAGCTGGTCGGCTACGCGCTCGCCTACTACCGCGACTTCGTGAAGCCGGAGAAGAAGTATCGCGCGCCGACGGAGACGGAACGCGTCGCGATGGCCGATCTCCGCGACCGGCTCGCCGCAACGGACGAAACGGACGCGCAGGCCTTGCAGAACGTCGTCTACGAGGTCGGCAAGTCGCACGGGTTCGAGAACCTGCGCGAATGGTTCCAGGCGCTCTACGAGGTGCTGCTCGGCCAGTCGTCGGGCCCGCGCATGGGCAGCTTCATCGCGCTCTATGGCGTCGCGGAAACCGTGGAGCTGATCGATCAGGCGCTCGCTGGCGAGGGGCTGGCGGCGGCCGGATGACAAGTCCGCGACCGGGCGGCATGATGCGCAAAACCGCCATTGGAGGAGACGCACGATGCCGGTCAGGCTGACGGATGCGCAGGTCGCTGAGTATCATGAGAAAGGATACCTCGTCGTCGAGGGCGTGCTCTCGAAGGCGAAGCTCGACGCGATCCGCGCGGAGACGGATCGGATTATCGCCGCCGCGGCGGGCGTGACCGCGAACAACGACCTCTACGACCTCGAGGACAGCCACCGGCCGGACAATCCGCGCGTCCGCCGGATCAAGGAGCCGTTCCGCCGCAGCCAGGTCTTCTGGGACAACGTCGCCGACACGGACGTGACCGATATCGTGGCCCAACTCGTGGGGCCGGATGTGCGCGTCTATGGCGGCAAGATGAACATCAAGGCCGCCGCCTACGGCGCGCCGGTGGAATGGCACCAGGACTGGGCGTTCTACCCGCACACAAACGACGACGTGCTGGCGACCGGCCTGCTCCTCGACGACTGCGACGAGAGCAACGGACCGTTGATGGTCCTGCCGGGCAGCCATCGGGGCCCGGTCTACGACCATCATCACGAGGGCGCGTTCTGCGGCGCGTTCGACCCTGACGCCGTCGGACTCGACGTCTCTGGCGCCGAAATGCTGACCGGCCCGGCGGGCTCGATCACGATTCACCATGTCCGGGCGGTGCACGGCTCGGCGCTCAATACCTCGAACCGCCAGCGCCGGCTGCTTTTGACGGAATATGCCGCCGCGGACGCCTGGCCGATCGGCAACATGAAGGGCGACTATGCCGACTTCGAGAAGCGCGTCGTCCGCGGCCGCGGCACGCTGGAGCCGCGCATGACGTCGGCGCCGATCCGCATGCCGTTCCCGCCGGCGAAGGCGCAGGGATCGATCTACGAGAACCAGAAGGGCACGGGCCGCCGGTTCTTCAAGACGTTCGAAGATCAGGTCGTAGCCGCGGAGTGACGAGCGACGTTCGGTACGGCTCCGTCGCCTTCGATGAGGCGATGGCGCTTTCGGGGATCGAGTTCCTGTCCGCGATCCGCGACGGGAAGCTGCCGCATCCGCCGATCGCGGAAACGGCGGACTTCCGCTTGGCCGTGGTCGAGCCGGGTTTCGTCGTCTGGGAAGGCGCGCCCAAGCGGAACTACCTGAACCCGCTCGGCGGCGTTCATGGCGGCTGGATCGCTACGCTGCTCGATTCCTGCATGGGCTGCGCCGGCCACACGACGCTGCCGGCCGGCGCGCCCTATACGACCATCGATCTCAAGATCAACTACGTTCGCGCCGTCACGCCGGAAGCCGGCCTGCTGCGCGCCGAAGGGCGGGTCGTGCATGGCGGCAGGCGGCTGATCTCGACCGAGGGGAAGCTCGTCGACGGCGCGGGCAAGCTTTACGCCCACGGCGTCTCGGCGTTGATGGTGCTGGAGCGCCGCGGCTGAACCGGTCTCGGTTCAGACGTGCTGGCCGCCGTTGATGTGCACCTCGGCGCCGTTCACGTATGACGCAGGGCCGGTGCAGAGGAAATAGATCGTCGCAGCGACTTCTTCCGGCGTGCCGAGGCGGCGCATCGGGATCTCACGCTCGACGAGCTCGTCCGTGCCCGGCGACAGGATCGAGGTGTCGATCTCGCCCGGCGCGATGGCGTTGACGCGGACGCCGCGTTCGCCGAACTCCCAGGCCATCTCCCGCGTGAGCGCCGCCAGCGCCGCCTTCGATGTGGCGTAGGCCGCGCCCGCAAACGGGTGGACGCGGGTTCCGGCGATCGACGTCACGTTGACGATGCTGCCCTTGGCCGCCGTCAGTTCCTCGACTAGCCCCTGACCCAGCATTGCGACCGCGAAGAAGTTGACGGCGAAGACCTGCTGCCATGTCGCGATGTCGGTCGCGAGCACGCCCATCCGCCCGCCGCCCGCAAGCTTCGGCGAGATCGCGGCGTTGTTGACCATGGCTTCAAGCCGGCCTTCCTTCAGCCGCTCCCGGATTGCGGCGATCGCGGCAGGGAGTGTATCGAGATCGGAAAGGTCGAGCTGGATGTGGTTCTCGCGCCCGCCGTCCCAGGGACAGTCCTCCGAGAAGGCGTGACGCGACACGGTCAGGACGCGCCAGCCCGCCGCGCCGAAGCGCTTGACGGTCGCGTGCCCGATGCCGCGGCTGGCGCCGGTCAACAGGATGGTGCGGGTCGGTTCGTTGGCGAGCGCCATCGGGGCCGTCTCCAGCGCAAGGGAAGCTCCTTCGATACTCCCAATTCTACGACCGCGCCACCTTGGCGACGGACGCGCGGTCGAAGCCGGCGACCTGCTTGTACTTGGCGGCGACCGTCTCCAGCTCCTCCCGGCTGATGACGTCCTCCAGCCGGTCGAAACCGTTGGGCGCACGGTCCTCGACGATCTGCATCACCTCTTCCGGCCCCTGACGACGGTTCGCTTGCACAATGGCGGACGTCGCCGGAAGGCGCTCGGCCTCATAGGCCTTGAGGGCGCCCTCGACGTCGCCGCGGCCATCCGCCAGGCAGGCCGCGATCGCGCGGGCGTCGAGAATGGCCTGACTGGCGCCGTTGGAGCCGACCGGATACATCGGATGCGCCGCGTCGCCGAGCAGCGTCGCCCGACCGAATGTCCAAGCCGGGACGGGGTCGCGGTCGACCATCGGGAACTCCAGAACGGACGGCGTCTTGCGGGCCAGCGCCGGGAAGTCGAGCCAATCGAAGTTCCAGCTTTCGAATTGCGGCATAAAGTCGTCGAAATCGCCCGGCTTGTTCCAGTTTTCGCGCGACGGCGGAGGGTCGCCCGGCTCGCCGACGCGGAGTTCGGCGATCCAGTTGGTCAAGCTGCGGCCGCGGTCGAGCGCGGCTTTGGAGATGGGGTAGACGACGAGCTTCTGGCGGGAATGGCCCGCCATGATCATCGACCGGCCGGACAGGAACGGCGCGTCTTCGATGGCGGCGCGCCAGAGCAGAGCGCCGGACCAGCGGGGCAGGCCTTCGTTCGGATAGAAGCCGCGGCGGACGGTTGAATGTATGCCGTCCGCGCCGATCAGCAGATCGCCCGCGACCGGGCCGACCTCCCGACCGCTCGCCATGTCCCGGAACCAGACCCGGACGCCCGCAGGCGTCGTTTCATGCCGGGCGTAAGCCATGCCGAAGCGCAACCGGTCCGACCCGAGCCGGGCCTCGGCGGCCTTGAGCAGCAGGAACTGCAGTTCGCCCCGGTGAATCGACAGCTGGGGCGCGTCGTAGCCGGCGGCCCGTCCGCGCGGCTCCCGCCAGATCTCGCGGCCGAACTTGTTGAAGAAGACGAGCTCCTTCGTCTCAATTCCGGTCGCGCTCAGCGCGTCGAGCAGGCCGAGGCCGGATAGCACGGTGACGGCGTGCGGCAGAAGGTTGATGCCGACGCCGAGCGGACGGAGCTCGCCGACGGCTTCGAACACCGTGACCTCGACGCCCTTTTGGTGGAGGGCGAGGGCGGCGGCGAGCCCGCCAATGCCGCCGCCGGCGACTAACGCATGCATGACGTGGTTCCGCTCCCCATGGTGACGCCGCCTTCCGATGGCGCTAGCGTTTCCGCAGACTATGCCAGGAGCCCCAGAGTATGTCAGATCAGAAGCCCGCGCTCGCCCTCACGCCGGTCCCCGGCCGCCGCCGCGCCGTCGTGGAAGCCGCACAGGACATGGAGAAGCGCGGCTATGCGGGGCTCTATTGCCCGTCCACGCTCGGCGGCATGTCGCTGGTCGAAGCGCTGGCCTGGCAGACGCGCGAAATGCCTTTCGGCATCACGGTCGCGCCGATCTACGCCCGCGTCCCGGAGGACTATTCCGAGACGGCCGCCTGCCTGCACGAGGTATCCGGCGGCCGGTTCCGGCTCGGCGTCGGCGTCAGCCACGGACCGACCCAGAAGCGGTTCCAGGTCCCGGTCGGCAAGCCGATCGCGGACATGCGCGCGTTCGTCGGCCGCTACAAGGACTGGACCGGCGCCGGCGAGCCCGCGCCGATCACGCTCGCGGGCATGCGGCCGCGCATGATCAAGCTCGCGGGGGAGATCGCCGACGGCCTTGTCTTTGCGAATGCGGCGATGACGAAGGCGCCGGAATCCGTGGCGCTCCTGCCGGCGGAAAAGCGATCGGACCCGAACTTCTTCATCGGCTGCATGACGCCGACCTGCATTTCCGACGATGTTGAAGCCGCGAAGGCCGTGCACAAGCGCACGCTCTCCCGCTATGTCCAGTTGCCCTACTACCGCGCCTATTGGGCCGAGTCCGGCTATGCGGAGGAAATGGGTGAGATCGACCGCCTGATCGCCTCTGGAGACACCGGTTCGATCAGCGAACGGCTCTCCGACAAATGGCTCGACGACGTGACGTTGTTCGGCTCGGCGTCGCGCGTGCGCGAGCGGACGGAGGCGTGGCGCGAGACCGGCGTCAAGACGCCGATCCTGGTGCCGTCCTCCGCCGCCGGCAACCAGTTGAAAGCAGTTGAGGAAATCTTCGCCGCTTTCGACTAAGAAAGGGGATGCGCCGCTTCGCCCCAGCCCTTGCCGCGATTGCGATCCTGCTGAGCCCGACGGTCGACGCCGACGAGCTTTCTCAGCGTCCGACCGAGGAGCCGAGGCGGCGCGGCACCTGGAGCCTGACGATCGAGAACGACGTCATCGCCGGCACCGACCGCGACTACACCAACGGCGCCTTGCTCTCCTATGTCGGGCCGGAAAACGACCTTCCGTGGATCGGCCGCCTCGCCCGGGACAATCTGGGTTGGCTGACCAAGGCGAACAGCTGGCACATGACCTATGGGCTCGGGCAAAACATGTACACGCCCGAGAACATCTCGATCGACCCGCCGGACCCGAGCGACCGGCCGTATGCCGGCTTCCTCTATGGCTCGATCGGCATCGCAGCCGACCAACGGAGTTCCGACGGCGCGCCACGGCAACTCGACGTGTTCGCCCTCGATATCGGCATCGTCGGGCCGGGATCGTTGGCGGAGCCGACGCAGAAGTTCGTCCATGAAGTCATAGGTTCCGATCGGCCGCGGGGCTGGGAGCATCAACTCGGCACGGAGGTCGCCTTCCGCCTGCTTTACGAGCGGAATTGGCGCGCGAGCCAGAAATGGGACCTGCCGCTGCTGCCGCTCGAAGGCGACATCACCCCGCATCTTGGTTTGGCGCTCGGCACGGCGGAGACGTATGGGGCGGTCGGCGCATCGGTCAGGCTCGGCGAGGACCTCGGCGACGACTACGGACCGCCGCGCGTCCGTCCGGCGCTTTCGGGCCCCGGCTTCTTCAAGGATGTCGATGGCTTCGGGTGGTATATTTTTGCCGGCTTTCAGGGCCGGGCGGTCGCCCGTGACCTCTTCGTCGAAGGCAATACGTTCCGCGACAGTCCCGGCGTCGACCTGCAGCACTGGCAGGTTGACTTCCAGGCGGGCGTCGCCGTCCAGATCGGCCGGTTCGAACTCGCCTTGACCCATGTGGCGCGCTCGCCGCAGCGGAAGGAACAGGATCGGTGGAACCGCTTCGGTTCGATCAATGTCCGAACACGGTTCTGACGACGCGCCGTCAACGCAGTTTGAACGGCCCCAGCAGCGACCAGTAGAGCAGGTTTAGCTTCCGCGACGCGTCGTAGCCGGCGAACGTTTCATTGAAGGCGTCGATCAGGATCGACGGCGATGCATAAACGAGCTGCGCCAGGACGGAATAAAACTCGAGGATGAGGGGCGCGTTGCCCCGGGCGCGATCGGCGTCCGTCCGTGCGAAAATGCCATAGCGTTGGTCGGCATAAGTTTCCTTGGCCAGGACGTAAGCGCCTTCACATGCTTCATCCAGGTTTCGCTGGATGATCTCCACATCAGCGACGTAGTAAAGAATCTCGCCGGCGCAAAACGCGCGCGCCAATTCCACATGGGTGTCGAAGGTCCGGATCGGCGGTCCCTCGCGGACCGGCCGCTGCGGGCCGGCTGTCTGCTTACCGGCGGCGTTCGCGGCCGCGCAGTCAGTGTCTTCGATCGTCTCCCATTGCTGTCCGTTCAACATCGCCTGAAGCGCGTCGCGAAACCGCGGCCACTCGCCGCTGACCAGAATGTCGTAAACGCCGCTGAATTCGGCCGTCGTGCCGCCGACGATGCCG
>DAINCG010000206.1:0-5971 GCA_036732525.1 Pseudomonadota bacterium
GACATGGCGGCTCATGACCCCGGTCATGGCGATCAGGCCGACGTTCTGGCTGAACGAGGTGTTCGGCAGCGCGCCGAAAAGGCCGGCGACGGCGGTGCCGAGGCCGTCCGCGTAGGTCGCGCCGGAAATCTCCTCCGCCGTCGCCTCCCGCTTGGCGCCGCCCTTGGCGATGCCGGAAACGTCGCCGACCGTCTCGACGGCGGAGACGAAGGCCATCAGGCAGAAGCCGACGACGGCGGCGACGCTGAACTCGAAGCCGAAATGGAAGGGGTCGGGCGCGGCGAAGACGGCGGCGCGGCCGACATTGCCAAAGCTGACCATGCCGAGCGCCAGGGCGACCAGATAGCCGACAATCAGGCCGATGAGGACGGCCGCGACCAAAACCATGCCGCGGGCGAAGAACTTGACGCCGAGCGTCACGACGACGACGACGAGCGCCACGAACCAGTTCTGCAGGCTGCCGAATTCGGGCGCGCCGATCGCCGGGACGCCGCCTGCCGCGTATTGGATGCCGACCTTGACCAGCGCCAGGCCGATCATGACGACGACGAGGCCCGTCACCAGCGGCGGCAGGGCGAAGCGGATGCGGCCGATCACCGTGCCGAGCAGGGCGTGGAAACAGCCGCCGACGATGACGCCGCCCATCAGCGCCGCCATGGCGTCGACGCCCTTGCCGGCGACCAGCGGAATCATAATCGGCAGGAACGCGAAGCTGGTGCCCTGCACGACCGGCAGCCGCGCGCCGACCGGGCCGAAGCCGATGGTCTGGAGGAGCGTCGCAACGCCCGCGAACAGCATCGACATCTGGATCATGTAGATGAGTTCGGGGAAGTCGGGCGAGTTCGAGCCGAAGCCGAAGCCGGCGGCGCCGGCGACGATGATCGCCGGGGTCACGTTCGAGACGAACATCGCCAGCACATGCTGGATCCCGAGCGGAATCGCCTGCGCCAGAGGCGGCGTGTAGTTCGGATCGCGCAGTTGCTCCGGCGTTCCGAGCGCATCCATCGAAGCCATCAGCCCCCCCCTCCTCCGAACCGAGCCGCCTAGCCGCGGGGCCCAAATGCGCGCAGACCCGCGTGCCGGTTGACGTCCTTGTAAAGCAGGTAGCGGAACCGTCCGGGTCCGCCCGCGTAGCAGGCTTGCGGGCAGAAGGCGCGAAGCCACATGAAGTCGCCCGCCTCCACCTCGACCCAGTCGCGGTTCAGCTTGTAGACGCCCTTGCCTTCCAGCACGTAGAGGCCGTGCTCCATGACGTGCGTCTCTTCGAAGGGGATCAGGCCGCCTGGCTCGAAGGTCACGATGGTGACATGCATGTCGTAGCGCACGTCCGCGGGATCGACGAAACGCGTCGTCGCCCAGCATCCTTCCGTGTCCGGCATCGGCGCGGGCGGGATGTCGGCCTCATTGGCGACGACGACATCCGGCGGCGCCAGGCCTTCGACCGGCTCGAACAACTTTCGGATCCAATGGAAGCGGGCCGGCGCCGGACCGTCGTTCCGAAGCGTCCATGCGACGCCAGCCGGCAGGAAGACGAAGCCGCCGGGCTTCAACGCGTGGGCGACGCCCGCAATCTCGACCGTCGGCGCGCCATCGACGACGAAGAGCGCGCCTTCGACGCCGGCGTCCGGCTCCGGCCGCGTGCTGCCGCCGCCGGGCGCCACCTCCATCACATACTGCGAGAACGTCTCGGCAAAGCCCGAGAGCGGCCGCGCGATGATCCAGGCGCGCGTCTTGTCCCAATGCGGCCGCAGGCTGGCGACGATGTCGCTGAACACGCCCTTCGGGATCACCGCATAGGCCTCGGTGAAGACGGCGCGGCCGGTCATCAATTCGGTCTGCGCGGGCAGGCCGCCATGCGGGGCGTAGTAGGTGCGATCGGTCATGACGGCAGCAGGTCCTTCAGCCGCAACAGCGCGATCTTCTCGACCTCCCGGCAGGCGGTCGCGAACTCGGCGTCGTGGTCTTGTTCGATGCGCCGCTCGAAAGCGGCCAGGATGTCGGCCTTCGCGAGGCCTTTGACGGCGATGATGAAGGGGAAGCCGAATCGCACGCGATAGCGGTCGTTCAAGGCCTCGAAGCGATCGCGTTCGGCGTCCGTCAGCGCGTCGAGCCCGGCGCCGGCCTGTTCGGCGGTCGAATCCGCCGTCAGCCGCTTTGCCTGGGCCAACCGTCCGGCGAGGTCCGGATGGGCGTTCAGAACGCCAAGCCGCTCGTCCGGCGACGCGGCGCGGAACTGACGGGCGAGCGCCGCATGCAGGCCGATCGCGACATCGTTCGCCGGGCCCAGCTCGTCCGCGAAGGCGCGTTCGGCGATCCAGGGCGAATGCTCGAAGATGCCGCCGAAACGCGCGACGAACGCCGCCTTCGGCATCGTCGAAGGCTGCAAGGCCGCGGGCGCATAGGGATGCCGCGCACGCCAGTGCCGCGCGAGGTCGATGCGCCGGCAGAACCAGACGCGCTCATGGGCCTTCGCGTGCGCGATGAAGCGCTTCAGCGCCATCGCGCGGCCAGGACGCCCGACCAGACGGCAGTGCAGACCGATGGACAGCATCTTCGCCGCGCCGGCCGCGCCCTCCTCGTAGAGCAGGTCGAAGCTGTCGCGCAGATAGGCGAAGAACTGGTCGCCCGAATTGAAGCCCTGGGGCGTTGCGAAGCGCATGTCGTTGGCGTCGAGGGTATATGGCACGACGAGTTGCGGGCCGTGCGCGGTCGCCCGCCAGTAGGGCAGATCATCGGCATAGGCGTCGGAGACGTACTCCAGCCCGTCGATCTCGGCCGCGAGGTCGAGCGTTTGGGCCGAACTGCGGCCGGTATACCAGCCTTTCGGCGGCTCGCCCGTTGCGAGCGAGTGCAGGCTGACCGCTTCCTGCATCTGCGCCCGTTCCGTCGCCGCGTCCATATCCTTGTGCTCGATCCACTTCAGACCGTGTGACGCGATCTCCCAGCCTGCCGCCTGCATGGCCGCGACCTGCGCCGGGGCGCGGGCGAGCGCGGTGGCGACGCCGTAGACCGTCACCGGGATATCGGCCGCCTGGAAGATGCGAAGCAGGCGCCAGAAGCCGGCGCGGGCGCCATATTCGTAGATCGATTCCATGTTGGCGTGCCGCTGGCCGGGCCAAGGCGCGGCGCCGACGATCTCCGACAGGAAGGCTTCCGACGCGGCGTCGCCGTGCAGAATGTTGTTTTCGCCGCCTTCCTCGTAATTGACGACGAACTGGACCGCGATCCTGGCGTCGCCGGGCCAGCCGGCGTCCGGCGGTCGTTCGCCATAGCCGTGGAGGTCGCGCGGATATCGTCGCGACGGTGGATGTTCCAACTCCGCCATCCGGGAAGAATAGCCGATAATGCCGGCGTCGCCTTCGCCAAATTCGCAAGATATGTCTGATTTCAGGGCTTTACCGCAGCGCACAAAAGACGGATAGTGATCGGCCGGACGGAAATTCCGCTTAGGCGGGACGGCCGTTCGCCGCCGGCCGCAAGGAGCTCCGGGCCGGCGTCTATCCGGTCGACGTCAGTATATGTTTCGACGTCGTGCCGCTCCGTCGTCGGCCGGGCGGGCGCGCGCGACCATGCGCCTTTGCTGTCGTCGCCATATGCCGTTCGACCTTTCGGGCAGTTGAGGCCCGCTGGAGAGCCGGATGTACGACTTCGCCGCGATGTGGGACTGGGTCGGCTTCGCCGTCCGCTGGCTGCATGTCATCACGGCGATCGCCTGGGTGGGCTCGTCCTTCTACTTCATCGCGCTCGACCTCGGCCTCAGGCGCGTCGCGACCCCGGGCGCTCTGGCGGACGGCGAGGAATGGCAGGTCCACGGCGGCGGCTTCTATCACATCCAGAAGTACATGGTGGCACCCGACAACCTGCCCGAGCACCTGACCTGGTTCAAATGGGAGAGCTACGTCACCTGGCTCTCCGGCGCCGCCTTGCTGATGATCGTTTACTGGGCGGGCGCGGACCTCTACCTGATCGACCCGGCCGTCGCTGTCCTTTCGACGCTGCAGGCGATCCTGATATCGACCGGTTCGCTGACGATCGGCTGGATCGTCTACGACCTGCTCTGCCGCAGTCCGCTCGCCGACCGGCCGACGGCGCTGATGCTGTTGCTCTTCGTGCTGCTGGTGCTGATGGCCTGGGGCTACGCGCACGTCTTCACCGGCCGGGCGGCCATGCTGCATCTCGGCGCGTTCACCGCGACGATCATGTCCGCGAACGTCTTCTTCAACATTATCCCGAACCAGAAGATCGTCGTCGCCGACCTGAAAGCCGGCCGCAAGCCCGATCCGCGATACGGCAAGGAGGCGAAGCTACGTTCGACGCACAACAACTATCTGACCCTGCCGGTCCTGTTCCTGATGCTGTCGAACCACTACCCGCTTGCCTTCGCCACCGAATACAACTGGCTGATCGCCGCGCTGGTCTTCCTGATGGGCGTCACGATCCGGCACTACTTCAACACGCTGCATGCCGGGAAAGGGAACCTGCTCTGGCTCTGGGCGATCACGGCCGCGCTCTTCGTCGGCGTCATGTGGCTGTCGACCGCGCCGATGTTCAAAAGCCGCGGCGAGGACACGACCGCGGCCCTGACCGAGAGCCAGCAGCGCTATGCCGCCGCGGACGGGTTCGCGGCGGTGCGCGAGACGGCGGGCGCGCGCTGCGTCATGTGCCACATGCGCGAGCCGGTCTGGGACGGCGTGACGTGGCCGCCGAAAGGCGTCCTGCTGGAGAGCGACCGGGACATCATCGTGCACGCCCGCCAGATCTACCTTCAGGCGGGCCTGTCGCACGCCATGCCGCCGGCCAATGTCAGCGCGATCTCCCGCGAGGAACGGGCCCGCATCGTCGACTGGTACGAGGCGGCGCGTCGGGGCGGATGAAACTGCGCCCAGGCGATTAATCCCAAAACGGGATATTGCGGCGCAGCAAAATATACTATTCTCTTGCTGCGATTGCGCAATGGCCGCGCTTGCGGCCCGGCGTCCCGTTTGGCGACGAAAGGCAGATCTTGGCCAACCAGTCCGATCCCCTGCGTATCGTCGTGGTCGAGAAGGACCGCGAGCGCGCGCTGATGATCGTCGATGGGCTGCAGGACACGGGCGACCACACCATTTCCGTCCTCGGCGACGGAACGGGCCTTGCCCGGCGCCTCGCCGAAATCGCGCCGGATATCGTCCTGATCGATCTCGAAAATCCGAGCCGCGACATGCTCGAGGAACTGACGCTGGCGTCGAGTCCAATGCAGCGGCCGGTCGCCATTTTCGTCGACCAGAGCGACAGCGAGGCGATGCGTTCGGCCATCGAGGCGGGCGTCAGCGCCTATGTCGTGGACGGCCTGAAGCGGGAGCGCATCAAGCCGGTCCTGGACGCCGCGATCGCCCGCTTTCGCCTGTTCGAGCGGATGCGCACGGAACTGGAGGCGACTCGCGTCGCGCTCGCCGAGCGCAAGACGATCGACCGGGCCAAGGGCATTCTGATCAAGGCGAAGGGCGTTTCGGAAGAGGAGGCCTACGCGATCCTGCGCAAGGCCGCGATGGATCAGGGCCGCAAGGTCGCCGACGTCGCGCAGGCGCTGATCTCGACCGCGGACCTCTTGCGATGAGCCGGATGGAAATCGTCTGCGGGTTCATTCCGCTGGTCGACGCCGCCCCCCTTATCGTCGCCAAGGAGATGGGCTTCGCGGCCGAGGAGGACGTCGATCTCGTGCTCCGCCGCGAACGCTCGTGGTCGGCGCTCCGCGACCGCCTCGCGGCGGGGCAGGTCGCCGCCGCCCACATGCTGGGCCCGGCCGCGCTCGCCATGTCGCTCGGCCTCGGCGGCATCGGCCTCAAGATCGACGTGCTGTCGATCCTATCCGTGAACGGCGACGTGGTCGGCGTGTCCCGCGATCTGGCGCGTCGCATGCGGGACGGCGGTCCGCCGCTCGACATCATGGACGCCAAGGCCGTCGGCGCGAGGCTCGCCGCCGTCGCGGACC
>DAINCG010000206.1:6060-8382 GCA_036732525.1 Pseudomonadota bacterium
TGGCTGACCGCCATCGGCGCGCCGCCGTCGGAGCGGGACGTCCGTATCCTGCCGCCCTCGATGATGGCGGATGCGACGGCGGCGGACGAAGTTCACCTCTTCTGCGTCGGCGAGCCCTGGGGCAGCAACGCGGTCGATTCGGGCGCCGCCGAAATCGTGCTGGCCGGCGCGGCGATCTGGCGATTCGCGCCCGAGAAGGCGCTGGCCGTCCGCGCCGACTGGGCGCCCGAGGCGCCGGACGCCGCCGGGCGCCTGCTCCGTGCGGTCTGGCGGGCGGCGCGCTGGCTCGGAGAACCGGCCAATCGTTTGACTGCCGCCGAATTCCTCGCCTGGCCGGACTATGTGGACGTCACGCCGGAATTGATCGAGCGGGCGTTGCTCGGCCGACTGACCGTCGCGCCGGAAGGCTATGTCGCGCGCGCGCCCGACTTCATTGAGTTCTTCGATCGCGCCGCGACATTCCCGTGGCGCAGTCAGGCGATCTGGATCGCACGCCGCCTTGCGGCGCGGCATGGCCTGTCACAGGAAACGGCCGACGCGGTCGCCCGCGCCACCTTCCGGACGGATCTCTACCGGGACATCCTTGGCCCGATCGGCGCGGACCTGCCGGGCGCATCCGAGAAATTAGAGGGTTATCTCAATAGCTTGACGCCCGTCGCGACGTCCCGAGGTCGGACCTATCTCGGCCCGGACAGGTTCTTCGACGGCAAGGTGTTCGATTTTTCCGCTTGATGCTGCGCCGCAACATGTTATAAGGAAAGACGTCGCGGGCAACGATGTCCGCCGCCAGACATATCCCCCGACGACGGGGGCGCCGAGCAAGGCCGCTCGATCCCGACGCGAAAATTTCGCGTCGCCGATCGCGCGGCCTTTTTGTTTTCCAACGTGGTTTTCGACATCGGCCCGGAGAGGCCGAAGGAGAGGCAAACGTATGAAATTCCTGACCAAGCTCGCAGCGGCCGCCGCCTTCGTCGGCCTCGCGACCTCAGCCGCAAACGCCGAAATGCTCGCCGTCGAAAAGGACGAGCTGAAGTTCGGCTTCATCAAGCTGACCGACATGGCGCCGCTCGCCATCGCCTACGAGAAGCGCTACTTCGAGGATGAAGGCCTGTTCGTCACCCTGGAGCCCCAGGCGAACTGGAAAGTGCTGCTCGACGGCGTCATCGACGGCCAGCTCGACGGCGCGCACATGCTGGCCGGCCAGCCGCTCGCGGCCACGATCGGCTTCGGCACCAAGGCGCACATCATCACGCCCTTCTCGATGGACCTGAACGGCAACGGCATCACCGTCTCCAACGAGATCTGGGAGCAGATGAAGGAGCACATCCCGCACGAGGGCGGGAAGCCGGTGCATCCGATCTCCGCCGCCGCGCTGAAGCCGGTGGTCATGAAGTACCGGGCCGAAGGCAAGCCCTTCAACATGGGCATGGTCTTCCCGGTCTCGACCCACAACTACGAGCTTCGCTACTGGCTGGCCGCGGGCGGCCTGAAGCCCGGCTTCTATTCGCCCGATAACGTCACCGGCCAGATCGATGCGGACGTGCTGCTTTCGGTGACCCCGCCGCCGCAGATGCCGGCGACGATGGAAGCGGGCACGATCTACGGCTACTGCGTCGGCGAGCCCTGGAACCAGCAGGCCGTCTTCAAGGGCATCGGCGTGCCGGTGATCACCGACTACCAGATCTGGAAGAACAACCCGGAGAAGGTCTTCGGCATCACGGCGGAGTTCGCCGAGCAGTATCCGAACACCGCCCTCGCGATCACCAAGGCGCTGATCCGCGCCGCGATCTGGCTCGACGAGAACGACAACGCCAACCGGCCGGAAGCCGTCAAGATCCTGGCGCGGTCCGAGTATGTCGGCGCGGACGCCAACGTCATCGCCAACTCGATGACCGGCACGTTCGAGTTCGAAAAGGGCGACAAGCGGCCGATCCCGGACTTCAACGTCTTCTTCCGCTATTTCGCGACCTACCCCTACTACTCCGACGCCGTCTGGTACCTCTCCCAGATGCGGCGCTGGGGTCAGATCGCCGACGCCAAGCCCGACGCCTGGTACGACGAGACGGCGAAGAGCGTCTATCGCCCGGACATCTACCTGAAGGCGGCGGAAATGCTGGTCGCCGAAGGCAAGGCGAACAAGGCGGACTTCCCCTGGGACACGGACGGCTACCGGCCGGTGCAGGACGAGTTCATCGACGGCGTCGCCTTCGACGGCCGCAAGCCCAACGCCTACCTCGACGCCTTCCCGATCGGTCTGAAGGGCGACCAGAAGATCGTCGCCGGCAAGGTCGACGGCTGAGCCGGGCCGGGGGCGGCGCCCGC
>DAINCG010000207.1:0-8349 GCA_036732525.1 Pseudomonadota bacterium
CCAGGGCGTCGATATCGACGCCGACGAAACGCCGCCGCACGACGACGCCGGCCCCCGCCGAACGTAGCCGCCGCATCCGTTCAGGACGCGCTGCCGAGCCGCTCGGCGGCGTCCGTGACCGCGACCGAATGATCCGCGATCGCGGCCCACGGATCCACGGTCTGGCCAAGCCGGCGAAAGATGTTGCGGATCGTATATTTCCCGGGGGTCAGGTCGCTGTCGCCCGCGTCGCGCCAACGCAGCGGCGTGGCGACCGGCGCGCCCTCCAGGGCGCGGACGGCATAGGGCGCGACCGCGGTTTGGCCGTAGGCGTTGCGCAGATAGTCGAGGAACACGCGATCGCCGCGCGCGTCCTTGCGCATTGCCGTCGTCATGAGTTTGGGCTGGCTCTCGGCGAGCCGGTCCGCGACATCATGGGCGAAGGCGCGGGCGGCGTCGAAATCGGCTGACCGGTCGAGCGGAACGATGACGTGCAGGCCCCGCGACCCCGTCGTCTGGACGAAGCTCGGAAGATCGATCTCGTCCAGCAGGTCCTTCAACGCCGCGGCGGTCGCCTGCACCTTGGCGAAAGCGTCGTCCGAGGGGTCGAGGTCGAAGATCAGACGGTCCGGATGATGCGGACGGTCCCGGCGGGCCAGCGCCAGATGCGGCGTGACGCAGGCCTGGTTGGCGAGATAGACGAACGTCGCCCGGTCGTTCGCGACGACATACGTCGTCTCGCCGTCCTGCTTCGGCAGGACGGCCCGTTCGATCCAGTCCGGGAAATACGCCGGCGCTTCTTTCTCGTAGAAGCCGCCGGACGCGATGCCGTCGGGGAACCGCTGCATCGTCAGCGCCCGCTCGCGCCAGTGCGGCAGCGCGATCTCCGCGATCCGGTCGTAGTAGTCGACCAGATCGCCCTTCGTGACGCCGCTTTCCGGAAACAGCACCTTGTCCAGCCGGGTCAGCTCGAACCCGTGGTCGGCGGCGTCCGCGCCCGCGCCGGTCAAGATTCCCGCTCCGCGCGCGCCTCGTCGCCTTCGGCGATCTCGGCGCGCGTTCGACCGGTCAGGACGGACTCCGGTTCCGTCGATGTCGGATTGCGGCGGGCGTCCGCTTCGTTGTCACGCATCTTGACGAGCAGCCAGCTCTCATCGTCGCCCGTTTCGATGCGCTGCAGCGCATACGCGCCACGCAGCTTCTCGCCGTCAAGCCGGAAGAGCGCGTGGCCGTTCTGGAGCGCCTCCGTCATCGGCTGAATGCGTCCGTCCTTCTCGGTAATGTTCTCGTACGGGCCGTGATCCCAGACCACGACCGTGCCCGCGCCATATTCGCCCTCGGGGATCACGCCCTCGAAGTCGGCGTAGTCGAGCGGATGATCTTCCGTCGGTATGGCGAGCCGCTTTTCGCGCGGGTCTGTCGAGGGGCCTTTGGGGACAGCCCAGGAGCGGAGCGCGCCGTCGACCTCCAGGCGGAAATCGTAGTGCAGACGGCTCGCGTCATGTTCCTGTACGACGAAGATCGGCGCGCGGCCGGACTTCCGTCCTTTCCCGTCGCTCGGCTCCGGCGTCTTCCGGAAATCCCGCTTCCCGGCGTAGGAGGATTTGGACATTCAGACCTGCTCCTAGCGGCCGACGCCGACCTCAGGTCCGGGGCGTCGCCGTCCGCATGGGCGACGGCGTCCCGGGATCCTTGCGCCGGATACGCCGCGTAATCCAGAGACTGAGCGGAACGCCGACGACCAACGCCGCTGCTGCGCTCCCCACGAATGCGACCCAGGTGACGGCGCCGAAAGCCAGGGCCGCGATGACGAACGCCCCGCCGACCGAAAGAATGACGATGGGCGAGAATAGCGCGAGCATTCGATCCATGGAAAATCTCCTTTCAGGTTCGGGCGATCCGGGCGACGCGGCGCTTCGGCCGCGCCGCCCGCGATCCCGCGCGGTTTACGAGCCCATGCCCGGCTCGCTTCTCGGGTTCGGTCCGCCGACGCTGTCGGCGTCGAACGGCGTCAGGCCGTCGACCTCGGCCTCGTCATAGGGCAGCAGGTAGAAGTCGTAGCCGGCCCCGTAACCGTATTCCGCGACGTAGTAGGGCGTCGCGAAGGGACGCATGCCGGATCTGAGGCCATAGGCCACGTCCGGCCGGATCAATGTCGCCTTTGCCTTGCCGTTCGTGAACAGCAAGTCGTCGACATAGCCGTAGGGCGCGCCGTTCTTGTAGCGGACCTCCTTGCCCAGGACGTGAGAGACGCGCGTTTCGTCGCGTCCGACCTTCACGCCGTTCCGGTCACTGTCGAAGAAGGAGTAGTCGGACATCTGGTCCGCCTTCAGCGGAACGGCGACGCCGCCGTCGTCGGCGTCATGCAGGCGCACTTGGTCCCAGCCGACCCGCACATGCCGGTCGCCGATGTCGAGCACGCCGCCGCCCTCGACGACGACGGCGGAAATCGCGCCGTCATCCGACAGCAGAATGTCCTGTACGTGGCCGACCGACTCCCCGGCGTAGCTGTAGGCGTCCGCGCCGATCAGCGCTTCCGCCCGCCAGGTGGATTCGGTCAACGGCGTCTGGTCCCAGCTTTCGAGGGCGACGATGGGCGCCGGCTCCGGATGCATGGCGCCGCGAACCAGCAGGCTCCGCGCCGCATTGGCGAGCGTCAGGCAACCGACGATATCGTCCGGCTCCAACTGCTTGGCCGCATCCAGGGTCGCCGTCGCGGCGGCAAGCTGGGCCTCGCTCAAACCGCGTCCGTCGGCGGGTTTCATGGTGTCTTCGGCGTTCGGCGCGGACGTTCGGATCCGCTCGATCGCCGCATCGCATGCCGATTGCGAGCCGGCCGCCAGGGCGGCGCTCGGCACAAGCATGGCGGCGCATGCCGCTAAAACAAATTTTCGCATTGTCTGCCTCCATTCTTTGGCGCAGGGAGTATTTTTTGGTTGTTTAGAGTCTGAATGCGCAAAGCCGGCCCGCCGTTCCATATCTGAGGCGATCGAATTCATTCGGTGATGGCATCGGATATCATTGTGGACGATGTCTGAACGCTGCTATCTCGGCGATATATTTGGATTAGCCTTCCGGGCGCCACACAAGGACGCGTCCACCGTCGGCGCGTCGCCTTGTCGATTGCCGATTCCGCCGGCGTTCGCGCCTGTGGCGGGCGTGAACGCGACTACGCATTTCGCGGCGTCCGTCATAGATTCCACTGAACTCGCCCGGTCCGGAGTCGAACGACGCCTATGAGAGGTTCGCTTGTCATCGCCCAGCAGCGGGTCGGCCTGCGCGATCCGCACGACTGTTCGGATCAGGCGGACGATCTCGCAATCCTGGAAACGCTCTTCGATGCGCTGGTGCGGCGCGGACCGGACGGACGGTTTCGCCCTGCTCTCGCGCAGTCCTGGACTGTCTCCGACGACGCGCGCGTCTGGACGTTCCGTCTCAGGCCCAATCTCCGGTTTCACGACGGCGCACTGCTCGACGCCGAGGCCGTGGCGTTTTCGATCTGCCGCATGCAGCGCCCGGACATCGGCGCGACGCTCGGCGCGCCGTCGGTCTGGCGGCAATACTTGGCGGACGCGGAGATCGCGGCCGTCGACCGGGCGACGGTCCGGATCGCGCTCGCGACGCCGATCGCCGACCTGCTCGACATCCTGGTTTCGGGCTACGTGTTGCCGCCGGACCTCGCCGACCGGGCGGACTTCCTTAAGGCGCCCGTCGGCAGCGGCGCCTATCGTCTGGCGGAGATTTCGAGCGACGCGATCCGCATGACCGCCAATCCCGACTGGCATGGCGGGCGGCCCGCGTTCGCCGACCTGACCTGGCGGCGGATCGCGGCGGCCGACGATCGGATCGCGGCGGTCGCATCCGGCGGCGCCGACGTCGCGACGCGCCTCGAGCCGAGCGCGCCGACGCCTGCCGGCGTCCGTCTCGCCGACTATGTCGATCCGGTCTCGATCATCTACATGTTCAATTGCCGGTCCGGCCCGTTGCAGGACGCCCGGATCCGCCGGGCGCTCAATCTCGGGATCGACCGGCAGGCCCTGATCCGGGCCAGCGTCGCCGGCGCCGGCGCGCCGCTCGCGGGCCCGGTCAGCGGCCGGCATTTCGGCGCCGCGCCCGGCGTCGATGCGGGGCCCGACATTGCAGGCGCCCGCCGCCTGCTGGCGGAGGCCGGCTTCGGCGCGGGCCTGACCCTGACGATCGACCGGCCGACATCGCTTCCCGATGAGGCGGCGCCCCTGACCGACGCGCTTGTCGCCCAGTTCGCCCATTTGGGCGTCGCCTGCGACGTCCGCGTTCATGCCGACCGCGTCGCCTATGCAGAAATGGTCCGGGACAAGCGGATCGGCGACATGTGCCTGTTCGATTCGAGCCCGATGAGCTTTTTTCGCGTCATCTACGAGAAGCTCGACAGCCGCCGGCGCGGCGCCTGGTGGCAAGGGTATGCCGATGATCAGGTCGAGACCCTGTTGGATCGGGCGCGACAAACCGCGGACGAGGCCGACCGCGCCCCAATCTACCAGACGGCATATCGGCGGCTGACGGCCTCGCCCCCCTGGCTCTACCTTTATAACCGCCGCCGCGGCATTGGGTTTTCCGGCGACGCCTTCGCGCGGCTGCAAGGCTCGGCGGCGGTGCGGGTCGACGGCGTGCTCGACCTGGCGGCCGCCGTGCGGGCCGGAACCGACTGAACCGGATCTGCGCTGCACATGAACTGAGCAGCGCGCCGCGCGATTTCGGTGCGTTCGGCGAAGCGCCGCAGGGTCAGGGGCGCCCCGTGCGGAATGGCGCCCGACCGGCCAACGCGATGTTCCTTATGTCGAATTTGGAGTCCGGCGGCGCGGCGATCCGAGACGAAAGCCGCCCCGCAAGCCCTGGCATGGTTCTTGCTGTCTCCTAGCCGGAATACGCCAGGCGTGGCCTGGCGTCGCCCGATGCTCAGGCGGACAGCAACGTGCGGCATGACCACCGGCCGATTGCGCAATCCAACATCGACGACGGACGCCCGGCGTGACCGAGGCCGTCGCCCGCAGATGCGCCCAACCGGCGCGTGACGCAGCGCGGCTCGCCGCCGCTGCGCTCCGCTGGGTGCGACGCGCGGTCGATATCGTCCTGATCCTCCTGATCGCCTACATGGCGCTCGCCGTCCTGACTCAGGTCGCCGGGCGCTATCTTTTCAATTTTTCGATCGCCGGCGCGGAGGAGACAGCGACCTTCGCCCAAATCTGGATGGTCATGCTCGGCGCCGGCTACGCGATGCGCAAGCGCATGCATGTCAGCATCGACATCCTGGTTGCGCGGCTGCCGAAACCGGTCGCGGCGGCGGTGATGCTGCCGGTCGCCGGGCTTTGCATGTGGTTCCTCTGGATCGTCTTCGACGGGTCGCTCGACCTGATCCGCATCGGCGCGGCGCAGCTGAGCCCGGCGCTCCAGATCTCGATGGAGGTGCCCTACGCGGCGATGCCGGTCGCGGCCGCATATCTCGCGATCGAAACGGCGCTGATGTTCATCGACCGCATCGCGGGCCGGAATGCCGCCGCGCCGTCGGAGGCGCCGGCGGAATGAGGCGCAAGGCGAGCATCCGGACCGGCGCCGCATGGTCCTGACGTTCGGCTCCTTCCTGGCCCTTCTGGCCGGCGGCGCGCCGATGGTGTTCGTGCTCGGCGTCGCCGGCGCGCTGACGCTGGCGCTCACGACCAACGTGCCGATGGTCGTCGTCGCACAGCGCCTCTATGGCGGCGTCGACAGCTTCGCGATCATGGCGATCCCCTTCTTCGTGCTGGCCGGCCTGATCATGGAAAAGGGCGGCATCGCGCGGCGCATGGTCGATCTGGCGGCGGCCCTGGTCGGTTGGATGCGCGGCAGCCTCTATCAGGTCTCGACGGTCACCGGCACCGGCCTCGCGGCGATCTCAGGCTCGGGGTCCGCCGATACCGCGGCGATCGGCGCGATCCTTGTGCCGGAAATGCGGCGACGCCGTTACGACGTCGACTATGCGGCCGCGATCATCGCCGCGGCGGGGGCGCTCGCGCCGATCATCCCGCCCTCGATCATCATGATCGTCGTCGATGATCTCGAACCTCTCGGTCGGCGCGATGTTTCTCGGCGGCCTCGTGCCCGGCGTCATCGCCGCGGCCGGCATCCTGCTGGCAAACTGGCTGGTCGCGCGCCGCGATCCGCGGCTCGCGGGCGAGCGGACGCCGTTCTCCTTCGCCACGCTCCGCCGTACGGCGCTCGCGGCGATCCCCGCGCTCGCCATGCCGGTCATCGTCGTCGTCGGCATTATCGGCGGCGTCGTCACGCCGACGGAGGCGTCGGCGCTCGCCGTCGCGGCGGGCCTGATCATCAGCCTCCTCGTCTATCGGGAAATGACGCTTGCCGATCTGCCGGACCTGCTGCTGCGCGCGGCGGGCCTCAGCGCCACGGTGATGATCATCATCGCGACCGCCAGCGTCTATTCCTGGCTGATCGCCATCCAGAACGTGCCGGCGCTGATCTCCGGCTGGTTCGGCGACCACGCCGCAAGCCAGTTCGCCTTCATCCTGGCGATCAACGTGCTGCTGCTCGTCGTCGGCATGTTCCTGGAGAGCATTTCGGCGATCCTGATCCTGCTGCCGGTGCTGATGCCGGTCGCGCTGCAACTCGGTCTCGACCCGATCCATGTCGGCGTCCTGGTGTCGATCAACCTGTCGATCGGCCTGATCACGCCGCCCTACGGCATTTGCCTGTTCGTCGCATCGACGGTCGCGGAGCGGCCGATCGGCGCCGTCTCTCGGCGGGTCTGGATCCCGCTGATCCCGCTGCTCGCGACGCTGCTGCTGATCTCCTACGCCCCCGGCGTCGTCCTCTTCCTGCCGCGTCTTCTGATGTGAGCGCCCGAATGATCCGAACCCAGCAACGCCTGACCCAGACCAAGGAGACCAACTCTATGCCCCGCACCGCTCTCTCGCGTATCTGGCGCTGGTCCGCCGCCGCCGCGATCGCCGCCGTCATGCTGCCGGCCGCGACGCCATCGGCCAGCGCGCAGGAATATCTGTTGAAGGCGGCGCACACGAACGCCGTCGGCGAAGTCCAGGACAAGGGGCTCGAGGTGCTCGACAAGCGCCTCCGCGAGCTGACCGGCGGCAAGGCGGGATTGCAGGTTTTCCCGAACGGCCAGCTCGGCGCCGAACTGGCGCTCATCGAAGGCGTGCTCCTCGGCACGATCGACATGGTCGTGCCCTCGAACGCCGCCTTCACCAACTTCGTGCCCCAGTTCAAGATCTTCGACATGCCGTTCCTGTTCCGCGACTACGACCACGTGGCGGCGGTCGTCACCGGACCCGTGCTGCCGGAGCTGCAGCCGGCGGCGGTCGACAAGGGGCTCCGCGTCCTGGACGTCTACTCCTCCGGCATCCGCCACATCATGACGCGGGAGCCGGTCGCCACGATGGAGGACCTGAAGGGCCGGAAGATCCGGACCATGCAGAACCCGATCCACGTCGAAGCCTTCAAGGCGTTCGGCGCCAACGCGACGCCGATGGCCTATAACGAGCTCTATGGCGCGCTGCAGACGGGCGTCGTCGACGGCGCAGAGGCCGCCAACACCAACTATGTCGGGAAGCGCTTCTTCGAGGTGGCCGACAACTGGGCCATGGTCGGCTGGCTGTCCCTGACCGCCCCGGTCGTCATCTCCGAGAAGACGTTCCAGAGCCTGCCGGCGGACATCCAGGAGGCATTGATCACGGCGGCGAAGGAGAGCGGCGTCTACGAGCGTCAACTCGTCATCGACAGCGAGCAGGAACTCCTGGCGACGGCGAAGTCGAACGGCGCCAAGGTCACCACGCCCGACCCGGCGCCCTTCCGCGCCGCGTCCGCCGCGGTCTACGACAAGTTCTTGACGACGGAAGCGGAAAAGAAGCTTCTGACCATGGTGCAGAATACGCAATAGGGAACGATGCTGAGGGCGCGGGGCCAAGGCCTCGCGCCCATCGAGGGAGAGTGCGCATGGATGCGAATTTTTCCGCCGACTGGCGCGCCGCCGCCCGCCGGCGCGGTCTCGGCGTCGAGGACCTGTCGACGCACACGGGCGTCCGCCTTTCGGGCGCCGATCTGGCGGCGCCCGACGCCGAACTGGTCGACATCATGAAGGCCGCGGCGGCCGACCGGGTGCTGGTCGTCCTGCCGGGCCAGGAGACGCTGCGCCCGGCCGAACTCGTGGCGCTGGCGGACAGGTTCGACGGCGTCTTCAACCTGCACAGCCGGCGCGACCTCTGCCTGCCCGAGCATCATGAGATCTTCTTGGTCGGCAACGTCGCCGGCGGGTCGCCGAAGGTCGGCCTGAACTGGCACACGGACGACTATCACCTGGCGAAGCCCGGCCTCTACACCTTC
>DAINCG010000208.1:0-8336 GCA_036732525.1 Pseudomonadota bacterium
CATTCGCCTGCCGGTCATGAAGCTGGCGGACGCCGGCGTCGTCAGGGACGACGTCTGGAAGCTGCTTCTCCTGAACTCGCGCACCGCCGACCTGCTCGACGGCGATCTCCGCGCCATGCTGGGCTCGACCCGCGTCGGCGAGGAGCGCGTCGGCGCGCTGGCCGAGGAGCTTGGCCTGGACTCCTACTTTAGCCATCTCGCGGGCATGCTCGATCATGCCGACGCCCGCATGCGAGAGGCGATCCGCGCTTTGCCGGACGGCGTCTACCTGGGCGAGGACAGCACGGACAACGACTGTTTCGAGAAGATTGAGACGACGATCCGTGTCGCCATGACGGTTTCCGGCGACCGCCTCTCGCTCGACTTCTCGAAGAGCGACCCGCAGATGCGCGGCTTCAAGAACTCCTCGCTCGCCAACACCTATTCGGCGGCATATCTCGCGATCTCATCGTTCTTCGACGTCGACATTCCGCGGAACGAAGGAACCTATCGCTGCGTCGAGATCACTGCGCCCGAGGGCTCGATCGTCAACGCCCGCCCGCCGGCGCCGATGACCATGAACACCGTCTTCGTCGGTCACGAGATCACGCACGCCGTCTGGCGCGCCCTCGCCAAGGCCTGCCCCGAGCGGGCCTGCGCCGGCTGGGCCAAGACGACCCACAACCACGTCGCCGGCACGGATGCGGCCGGCCGGTCCTGGGTCATGTACCAGTGGCACGCCATGGGCACGCCCGGGGCCACGGCCGAACGGGACGGCTTTCCGCAGATGGGCCACCTGATCTCCCTCGGTGGGCTCGACCTCCCCAATCTGGAGTTCCATGAGCAGCTCTTCCCGGTGCGCTATCGGCGCTGGGAGCTGCGCGCCGACGCGGCCGGCCCCGGCGAGCGGCGCGGCGGGACCGGCGTCCGCTACGAAGCGGACGTCCTGGTCCCCTGCATCTGGTCGTTCCGGGCAGAGGGGCTGGAGACGCCCTCCGGCTTCGGCGTCGAAGGCGGCGGCTGGGGCAAGGTCGGCGAACAGCGCATCGAGCCCGCGGATGGGCTCGCTTTCACGCCGCCCAAATATGGCGTCCGGCGGCTCGGCCCTGCGCGCATCGTCGCCGACACGCCGGGCGGCGGCGGCTGGGGGGACCCGTACCGGCGACCGCCGGAGCGGGTGCTGCGCGACGTCCGTGACGGCGTGCTCTCGCCAGAAGCGGCGGCGGCGGACTATGGCGTCGTGCTGACCGCGGACAGCCGCGCCGTGGACGCGGCCGCGACGGCCGAGCGGCGGCGCGCCGGATCGGCGGGCTAAAGGGTTCACTCTCGCGAACAGGGAAAGCGATCGCTTCATGCGTCTCGACAATCGCACCGTAATCGTCACCGGCGGCGCGTCCGGCATTGGCAAGGCCATCGCGCTGCGGTTCGCGGCGGTCGGCGCGAAGGTAATCGTCGGGGACGTGATCGAGGACCCGCTCGAAGGCGGCGAGCGCACGGTCGACGCCATTCGCGCCGGAGGCGGGATTGCGGAGTACATGCATCTCGACGTCACGAACGCCGCCGACTTCGAGGCGGCTGTCGGGCGCGCGGTGGACATCGGCGGCCGTCTCGATGTCATGGTCAACAATGCGGCCGTCGGGACGTCGGCCCCGCTGCATAAGACGACAGAGGCGGAATGGGACCGGGTGATGGCGGTCAACGCGAAGGGCGTCTTCCTCGGGTGTCGAACGGCCGTTCGGCAGATGTTGGATCAGGCGCCGCGGGGCGAAGTTCAGGGCCGGATCGTCAACATCTCCTCCCAGCACGGCATGATCCGCTCGCCCCAGGAGTTCGCCTACGGCGTCGGCAAGGCGGCGGTCGTCTACATGACCCGTCAGATCGCCAGCGACTATGCCGAGCACGGCGTCGTCTGCAACGCGGTCGCGCCAGGCAAGATCCTGACCGGCCGCGGCGGCGCGGCCGTTGCGCCCGACATTCTGGCCTACTCCCACGCCCGCACGCCCTGGCCGCGGCTGGGCCGACCGGAGGACGTCGCGAGCGCGGCGCTCTTTCTCGCCAGCGACGAGGCGACGTTCATTACCGGCGAAAACCTGATGGTGGACGGCGGCTGGATGGCGAACTGACGACCGGCCTGATGCCTCTGCGTTGTTCGACGTCCATGACGCAGCGGAAGCCAATGTAGACGGCAGCCATGTCGCGCGGCTTCGTGGCGCGATAGCCGGCCTCCATCTGAGCGGCCCCGTACCACCACGAGCCGCCGCGGGTGCCTTTATGCGTATCGTCCGGCGTCTCGACCCATTCCCAGACATTGGCGCCCATGTCGAACAGGCCGTTTACGCCGGGCGCAGTCGTCCCCGCCTTTGCATGGCCGATCCCGCGAACCAGCGACGACGAATAGTCGATTCCCGCGCTATCGCCGCAGTCATGCAGGCAGTTGGCGCCGTCCGGCGCGTCTCCGGTCGGATAGCGATAGGTCCTGCCCTTGATGAACGGGGGCGGCGGGGCCTCCCGCGTTTCCGTGTAGGCGGCTTCGAGCCATTCTTTTTCCGTTGGAAGGCGCTTGCCCGCCCATCGGCAGTAGGCTTCGGCTTCGTCGAAGGTGACATGTACGGCGGGCTCCTCTGGACCGGCCGTTCGTCCGTAGGGGTTCCGCCAATTCCAGCCGGGCTTGCGCTCCCAGCCGCTCGCATAGACCAAGCCGCCGCCTTTGCCTTCCGCTTCTGTCACTATCGCTGTGTCTTCGGCAAAGCGGGCAAAGGCGCCAATCGTCACCTCCGTGCGGTCGATAGAGAAGGCGCCGATCCGTTGCATGTCGTCCCCGGCGAACGCGGGCGACGACGAGGCGGCGGCGCTGACGATCGCCGCAATGCGGAGATACCGCCCGACGAACGACTGCCGTGACGTTCCAGACCGGAAGTCGGCTTGGTTCTTCGATCTCATCTGCATTTCAGCAAGTCCTCGGCGATCGCGCGGCCGCTTGTCCACGCGGCCTCGACGCGCGCCTTCAGACACCAATCGCCGCCCAGGTAAAGTTGGCCCGCGTCGTCGCGAAGAAACGGCCGGCCGAGCGGCTCGGCGACGTTCGCGTAACGCCAACGATGCGCGACCGCGTGCGTGCGCGCCGCCAAGTCGGCGCCCAGACGGTCGCACAGCAACGTCGACATCTCGTGCGCGATATCGGATAGGTCTCGCTCCAGGCGCTCGGCGCTCCAGGCCGGCCCCGCCTGCGCCACCCAGCATCCCTGGGCGGTGCGTCCGGGCTTGGAGCTGTTCAGGGCGATCCAGGCGAGATCGTCCTCAGGATCGCGCCGACTGAGAAAGGGCTCAGGCTGACCGGGCGCGAAGGCCGCCATCAACGTCAGGCACGGCTTGAAGCGGACAGCCCCGAGCTCGTCAGCCAAAGGATGCGTCGCGCCGAGAAGACCCGCGGCCTGTGGGGCCGGCGTCGTGATCACCAGTCTTTCGCACCGGAACGTTTCGCGGCCTGCGCTGATCGCCCAGCCTGCGCCGGACATCGCTATGCCGTCGACTTGGACGCCTGTCCGCACGTCGAGGCCGTCGGCAAGGCGCTTGGCGAGCGCATTCATGCCGGGCGTGCCGACAAACCTGTCGTCCCTGTCGCCATCGCGCCACACGTCCGCGGCGCCGGCGCCTTGCAGGTCCGCAAGGAAGGCCTGGAATTGAACGGTTTTGGCGGTGACGTATTGGGCGCCATGGTCGAACTGAAGGCCCTCGGGCGTCCGTCTTGTGGCAAGACGTCCCCCGATGCTGCGGCCCTTGTCCAAGACAAGCGGCGCTTGGCCGGCATCCGCGAGGCGACGCGCACAGGCGAGACCGGCTATGCCCGCGCCGATGATCGCGATGGTTCCGGCCGACATTAACGGGTTTCCAGCGTTAGCGGGATCGATCTTAGCCGCTGCATAGAGCCTTCTCGTGCAGATTGATCCAAGCCGAACCGAGCAGGTTCTAACGCGTACCCGGCGGATCTCCGGCGTCGAAGCGCCCTCAGGCGGCGACGGCGACGAGCGACGCCGAGACGGCGCCGGCCGATAGCGGCCAGCGCAGCATCGGATACCACACCGGCGCCCAGCCGCTGCGCGCGGACCATATATCGACGAGGAGCATCGCCGTCAGCGCGCCAGCCAGCCCATATAAGGACAATGTTGTCGGCGCGAGCAGCGCGGCCCAACCAATTACGGCAGGGACGACGCTGACGATCAGTCGGATCACGCTCGATTGCGAGCCGCGTCGGGCGCCGGCGATGCAATAGCCCCAATGCGCGCCGCCCAGGAATGACAGGATCACCGCGCCATAGGCCGCAAGCGCGTCGCGCGCGTCCTCTCCATAGGCGGGCGGTCCGACGACTGCGATCACCGCGAGGCTCAGGAAAGGGAACAGACCGAAGCTGCCGAGAAGGACCGCGGCCTTCGGCGGGCGACCAAACCACAAGCTTTCTATTGCCATCCCGGTTGTCCCAATGCGTTCGACGAAAAAGAACGCCGCCGAGACCCATGATCCGGGTCCCGACGGCGTCCGATCTCAAGCCGTTACTTGGGGAGGACGACCTGGTCGATCACGTGGATCACGCCGTTCGACGCCTCCACGTCGGCCGCGACGACGGTCGCCTGATCGACCTTCACGCCATCGGTGGCGTCGACGTCCAGCTTGGAGCCCTGCACGGTGTCGACCTGCGCCGTCTTGCCGGCGATGTCGGCCGACATGATCTTGCCGGGCACGACGTGATAGGTCAGGACTGCGACGAGCTTGTCCTTGTTCTCCGGCTTCAGCAGCGACTCGACCGTGCCGTCCGGCAGCTTCGCGAAAGCTTCGTCGGTCGGGGCGAACACCGTGAACGGGCCGTCGCCCTTCAGTGTCTCGACCAGCCCGGCGGCCTTCACCGCCGCGACGAGCGTGTTGAACTGTCCGGCGGACACGGCAGTGTCGACGATATCCTTCGCCTGAGCGGCGACAGCGCCGAAGGCGAGCGGGATGGCGGCGCAAGCGGCGATAAAGGTACGGCGAAGAAGCATTTGCAGTTTCTCCAGTTTCTGCGTGGATAACACGAGCTTCTACGCCCCCGAACTGGAAGTAGATTAGGTCTTCATCGAAAATTTTTCTGCATTTTTTGCCAGACACGACTTGAGATTCGGATATATGATACTATCGAGGATATATATCGAGGAGACGAGAATTTTCCTGCCGAGCGACAGAAAATAATATAGTGTTTCTAAATTAGAGAAATGCAATCAATGTGCGGTCTATTTAATATTGCGGAAATCAATAATAAAACAAGAAAGGTCGTAATTTAGATTTTTCATGATAGGGCGATGCGTCAATTTTATTTTGTCATGTGGAAATTGGATTCTGAACGCCTGCGAAGAATATCAGCTCGTCGCTTGCATCGTAGATAGGCCGAATGCGCAGTCGGTTCATGAACGGCGTTCCGTCCTTACGGTAGTTCTTCACATCAATCGTAATCTGGGCGCGGGCCGCCAGCGCATGGCGGATCGCGGCGATCGCATTGGCGTCGGCGCCCGGGCCCTGCAAGAATTTGCAGTTCCGCCCGATGGCTTCGTCGGCCGAGTAGCCGGTCTGCGCTTCGAACTCCGGCGACACGAAGATGATTGGGTTGTCGGGCCGGGCAGGGTCGCTGATGACGACGCTCTGTCCGCGCTCATCCTCCGCCAGCAAATCCCAGAGGCTCTCCGACGCGGGCGGACCGGTGTCGGACATGACGGCTCCTCCATAGTTCGGCGCGTCCGGGGACGCGCCGCGCCTGTTTGCTGCGGGCCGAACCGGCGGGCATGTTGGCCGGGCGGGACCGCCTCAAGATCAACCCGTCAACGCGAGGGCGCATGTTTCGTCAGTATGCGCTGCAGCGTTCGACGATACATGCCAAGCCGGCGCGCCGTGCGTGAGACGTTGCGATCCGACTGCTCGAAGATCCGGTTGATATATTCCCACTTCGCCCGGTCGGCGCTCATCAACCTGTCGGGCGGCTGCGGAAGACGGCGCGTTTCCGGCGCCCGCAGCGCAGCGTCGATCATGTCGGCGTCCGCCGGCTTGGCGAGGTAATCGACCGCGCCAGCCTTGATCGCCGCCACCGCCGACGCGACGTTTGCGTAGGCGGAGAGCAGAACAACGCGGGATTGGGGCGTCAGCGACCGCAAGAAGCCCAACAAGTCGAAGCCCGACTCCTTGCCCAACCGGAGGTCCAGGACGACGAACTGCGGCCGCGTCGCAACGGCGACGGCTCGAGCCTGATGTCCGGATACGGCCGTCGATACGACATAGCCGCGCTTGGACATCGCGCGCGCGAGCCTGTCGCAGAAGGTCTGGTCGTCATCGACGATCATCAGGCGCGGCGCCGGTTCGGCCTCGACGACACTGTCGTCCGCGTCACTGTCGTTCGCGTCAGAGCGTGTCACGCTAATCGCTCCTTGTAGCCTGCGCGGCGCCTTGGCATTGGATCTGTCGCCGCCTGCGCACTACGCGCCCCAGACGTCGTCGTAACGCGCCGTTTGGTCGGACAGGCGGGCGTCGCGGTATGTTCGAACGATGGCGGCGCCGCTCTCCTCCGTCGCGCGTGCGAATACGATCGTCGTCACAACGACGCCCAGTGCGACTAAAACGTGCCCGAAAACGAGCGCGCCGAAATAGGCCCAAGCCCCGACGGCCAGGCAAAAGATCGTTGTCCACATCAGACTCAGATAAACCATCAGCTGGAATTTGCGTTGTGGGCGCAAGTTCTTCAGCGGATTTGTTTCCGGGTCCATGATCGAATCATAGTAGACGCGCAATGCGCTCTCCTTTGCTTCGGTAGCCGAGCTTACGCGAACGCTCCGCTCCTGGATCATGACCGCCACGTGGCCGCCCCGTCCAAAATTGTCGCAGCGGTCGAACCGCCGCGCCGCGCGAATTCGACGCGGCAGGCGGCGTCGGAGCATCTGGCCGGTCGGCACGGCCGTATCACTGCTCGGGAAGCGAAGAGAAGGCTCCGATCGATGCTGCGGAAGGACGCGCTTGCTGGCGCGAATACGGCGAATGCGACGCTCGACGCGGCGGAAGTCGCCCGGTTCGACGAACGGTCGCGGGAGTGGTGGGATCCGAACGGCAAATTTCGCGTGATCCACGCGTTCAACGCCGTGCGTCGCGATTATGTGATCGAAGCGATCGCAAGCCGACGCCGGCGCGATCCACGTTCCGCACGCGCCCTTGAGGGGCTTCGTCTGCTCGATATTGGTTGCGGCGCGGGCGTCCTGGCAGAGCCGCTAGCCCGGCGCGGAGCCGAAATCGTCGGGATCGACGCCAGCTCTGCAAGCATCGACGCCGCGCGAAGGCATGCCGAAGCTGGCGGTCTGAAGATCGACTATCGCCATTGTCTGGCCGCGGACCTGCTCGATGCGGGTGAGACGTTCGATGTCGTGCTTAACACCGAGGTGGTTGAGCACGTGGCCGACCAGGACCGTTTTCTTCGCGAGAGCGCCGCCCTGACGGCCCCCGGCGGCCTGCACCTTATGGCGACGCTGAACCGAACCGCCAAGGCCTGGCTGTTCGCCATCGTTGGCGCGGAATATGTCGTCGGGTGGCTGCCGAAACGCACGCATGCCTGGTCGAAGTTCGTTCGTCCGGCCGAAGCGCGCGCCGTGCTGGCCGGGGCCGGCCTCTCGGAGATCGAGACCCTCGGCGTCGGATATGACCTGCTGCGGCGGCGCTGGCGGATTTTGGGAGACGCCAGCGTGAATTACATGATGCTGTCGGAGCGTCCCCTGGCGCCCGGCATGCTCCCGAACGCCTGAAGCTGAGGAGGCTGCTTTGCCAGACAATGCCGCTTGCATGGTCTACTATGACGGGGCCTGTCCGCTGTGCCGCCGCGAGATCGCTTTCTATCGCCGACGCGACGGCGCGGACGCCATTCGCTGGGTCGATGTGGCCGCAACGTCGAGAAGGGACCTCGGCCCGGACTTGGACGCCGAGACAGCGATGGCCAGGTTTCACGTCCGCCTCGCCGATGGACGGCTGCGGTCAGGGGCGGCGGGTTTCGCTGCGCTATGGTCTGCGCTGCCCGGCTTCCGCCGGCTCGCGGCGACCGCGCCGGTCGTTTGGGCGCTCGAGCTGGTCTACCGGGCGTTCTTGCGCCTCCGGCCATGGCTACAGCAGCGCATGTCCGCGGAGCGGCGCGGCGATGCGCCGTCGGTAAAGGATGCCCGCCGATGTCACGCTTGGCTACGTCGCGGTCGGCAATTCCGCGCGTGCGGCCCGCGGGCTGTTGCCGGCGATGCAGGCGTCCGGCGTCCGGCGGCTCGTCTGCCTCACCAGCTTGGGCGCCGGCGGCAGCTGGGACAGTATCGGCTGTC
>DAINCG010000209.1:0-910 GCA_036732525.1 Pseudomonadota bacterium
GTACGCCGCCGCCTTCGCCAACCCCTTCGTCGCCGCCCGCCGGGGCTATATCGACGACGTCATCCGCCCGCACAACACCCGGGCGCGCATCTGCAAGTCCTTGCGCATGCTGAAGAACAAGCAATTGCAGAACCCCTGGAAGAAGCACGACAACATTCCGCTCTAGGCGGCATCGGAAGGCGTTCGGTCCATGTTCAAGAAAATTCTGATCGCCAATCGCGGCGAGATCGCCTGCCGGGTCATCAAGACGGCGAAGCGGATGGGCGTGGCGACCGTCGCCGTCTACTCCGAGGCGGACGCGGGCGGCCCGCACGTCGTGCAGGCGGACGAGGCGGTGCTGATCGGCCCGCCGCCGGCCGCCGAAAGCTATCTCCTCGCCGACAGGATCATCCAGGCGGCGAAGGATACGGGCGCGGAAGCGATCCATCCGGGCTTCGGCTTCCTCTCCGAGAACGCCGGCTTCGCCCGCAAGGTCGCCGACGCCGGCCTCGTCTTCATCGGCCCGCCGCCCTCCGCCATCGAGGCGATGGGCGACAAGATCGAATCGAAGCGCCTCGCCAAGCAAGCCGGCGTCTCGACCGTGCCGGGCTCCGACGCCATCTCCGACCCCGACGAGGCTGTGCGCATCGCCAAGGAGATCGGCTACCCCGTCATGCTGAAGGCGTCCGCCGGCGGCGGCGGCAAGGGCATGCGCATCGCCTTCGACGACGACGAAGCCCGCGAAGGTTTGGTCCGTGCGGCGAGCGAGGCGAAGTCCAGCTTCGGCGACGACCGCGTCTTCGTCGAGAAGTTCGTTGTCGATCCGCGTCATATCGAAATCCAGGTGCTGGCGGACTCCCACGGCAACGTCGTGCATCTCTTCGAGCGCGAATGCTCGATCACCTTCTGGTGGCGGCGCTGGATCGAGGAG
>DAINCG010000209.1:920-8329 GCA_036732525.1 Pseudomonadota bacterium
CCACCAGAAGGTGATCGAGGAGGCGCCGAGCCCCTTCCTGGACGAAGAGACGCGGGCGGCCATGGGCGCCCAGGCGGTCGCGCTGGCGAAGGCGGTCGGCTATGAGTCCGCCGGCACGGTCGAGTTCATCGTCGGCCCCGACCGCGACTTCTACTTCCTGGAGATGAACACCCGCCTACAGGTCGAGCATCCGGTGACGGAGATGATCACCGGCCTCGACCTCGTCGAGCAGATGCTGCGCGTGGCCTATGGCGAGAAGCTCGCCTTCGGCCAGGACGACCTCAAGATCGGCGGCTGGGCGATGGAGTGCCGCCTCTATGCCGAGGATCCGACCCGAAATTTCGCGCCGTCGATCGGCCGTCTGACCCGCTACCGCCCGCCGGCGGAGACGGGCCTCGTCCGCGTCGACACCGGCGTGACCGAGGGCGGCGAAGTCTCCATGTTCTACGACCCGATGCTGGCGAAGCTGGTGACCCACGGCGCCGACCGGGCGGAGGCGATCAACCGCATGGCCTTGGCGCTCGACCGCTTTCAGGTCGAGGGCATCCGCCACAACCTGACCTTCCTCGCCGCCGTCAACGACCACCCGCGCTTCCGGGACGGACGGCTCTCCACCGCTTTCATCGAGGAGGAGTATCCGGAGGGCTTCGCCGACGACATGCTCGCGGCGAAGCGCATCGACACGCTGGCGGCGATCGCCGCGGCGCGCCATGCGGTCGTGCTCGCCCGGGAAGCAGCGCTTGGCGGCGGGCCGGTGCGCGCGCCGGAACGCCTGCCGCTCGTCGTCGTCGCGGGCCAGGAGCGCCGGGAGGCGACGGTCGCGCTGGAAGAGGGCGGGGCGACGGTCGAAATCGGCGGGCGTTTCGTCAAGGTCGCGGGCGACCTCGATCCGATGCACCGGCTGTTCGACGGCGAAGTCGACGACATCGCCGTCGCGGCGCAGATCCGCCGGGACGGCGCCGGCTACCGCATGGTCCATGGCGGCGTGGCGCTCCGCCTGCTGGTTCTCTCCCCGCATGCGGCCGAACTGCATCTCCTGATGCCTGAGAAGGCGGAGGCCGACACGTCGAAGCTCCTCCTCTCGCCGATGCCGGGCCTCCTGAAATCCGTCCTCGTCGAGGCTGGCGCCTCGGTCGAGGCCGGCCAGGCGCTCGCCATCGTCGAGGCGATGAAGATGGAGAACGTGCTGCGCGCCGAGAAGTCCGCCGTCGTCGACAAGATCGAGGCCGCGGAAGGCGCCAGCCTGAGCGCGGACCAGGTCATCCTGACCTTCGCGGACCCAGGCTGAGGTCAGGCGCCGCCGTCCGGGGGCGTCATGCAGGAGCCTCCATATCGGGTGGAGGCGCGGACGCCAGATTCGCCCGAAGATCGCGTGCAAGCCGCCGCTTTGGGCGCGCAATTGGCGGCCTTCGCCGATCGCGCGTGGGTCTCTCGAACGAACGGCAGCCGGTCCGACGCGGGCGTTCCCTCGCGCGCCTCAACCCATCGTCTCCGGTCTCGCCGAGCCCCGACCGACGGTGGCGAGCGGCGCAGCGGCGGTCTCTCGCGGCTCAGGCTTGGAGCTTCGGCCGCCAGCGGGCAGGCGCGTGAAGGGCGGGCGCTCAAAAATTGACTTTTAAAAGAGTCTGTTTACCAAAGTTATATAGCCATGCTTCCTTTTAGTTTCTGAAGTATGCCCCTAAGACACAGTGTTATGGTAGAATAAAAATCGAAAGTCGCAATATGGGTCGGTGCGATTTCTGCGTCATTCCTGGGATTAAGCCATAGCCATCATGCTTAATGAAGCTTACGATTTCCTGGGACTGAAATTATATTAGGGGGAGATGGCGATGAGCGGGTGGACGTATTACGGATACCGCGGATCGATCGGGGACATGGTTTTCCTCGACGCCAACGGAAACGGGCTGTTCGATCCCGGCGAGTCCGGCGTCAGCGGGGTGCGCGTCGACCTCTACGCGTCGAATGGGACCTATCTGACGTCGACGCTGACCGACGGTGCGGGCGGCTATGTGTTCGACGGCCTCTACGCCGGCTCCTACCGCGTCAAATTCCATGCGCCGGACGACTTCAAGTTCGTTCAGGCCGACGCCGGCGATGACCTGAGGGACTCGGACGCCAATCCGTTGAACGGCGTCACCGGGGCCATTCATCTGGATTCCGGCCAGCACATCACCGACGTGGACGCCGGCCTGATGCGGCTGACGCCGACCCCCGGAACGGGCTCGATCGGCGACCGGGTCTGGTTGGACCTGGACGGCGACGGCCGCCAGGAACTGGGCGAACGCGGCGTCGCCGGCGTGCGGGTCGATCTGTTCACGTCAAGCGGCGTGCTGCTGGACACGACCGAGACCGACGCTGGCGGGCGGTACCTCTTCGACGATCTCGACGCCGGCAACTACCGGGTCAAGTTCTTCAAGCCCGACGGAACCGAGTTCACCACGCAGGACGCGGGTCCTGACGGAGTCGATTCCGATCCGAATCCGCTGAACGGCGTGACCGGCGTGATCCGCCTCGACGCCGGCCAGGACATCAAGAACGTCGACGCCGGCCTGATCGAGGCGGGTCCGGTCTACGGCTCGATTGGCGACAAGGTCTTCTACGACATCGACTGTGACGGCATACAGGACGCCGGGGAATACGGCGTCGAAGGCGTCAAGGTGTCCCTGTTCCTGGCGGGCGGGACGTTTCTGCAGACGACCGTGACCGACGCCGACGGCATGTACACGTTCGAGCATGTCGAGCGCGGCGACTACCGGGTCCGGTTCTACGCGCCGGACGACTACATGTTCACCGAGCAGGACGCCGGGCCGGACGACCGCGATTCCGACGCGAACGCCACGACCGGCGTCACCGACAAGGTCTGGCTGGACGCGGGCGAGCACCGGACCGACGTCGACGCCGGCCTGAAGCACAAGCCGCCCGAGGCGGTCGCGGCGATCGACATCGAGAAGCTGGTCCGGCTGGAAGACGCGACGCCGACGCAGAGCGGCGATCTTTGCGAAGTCGCGAGCAAGCCGGCCTCGCTGACGTTCTCCTACAACGGCTCCGGCTCGACCGTCTCGACAGATCAGGACAGCAGCAAGGCGACGGCGAACGGCGATCCCGCCGGCGATCCGAGCGTCTACATCGTCGCCGGCAACAAGGACTTCAACAACATCCTGTTCGCCGGCACGGTCGCGCTGGGCGAGGAGTTTGTGCTCGACGGGGCCGGATCGGACAGGGGCAAGTTCGACTCCGAAACCCGCATCAACATCTTCGACTCCGAAGGCGGGACGCTGCTGCAGTCGCTCAGCTACCACACGTCCTGCTCGCAGCCGATCCAGCTTGGCGACGTGATCGGATCGGTCACGCTGACGGGCTACAACGGCGTCGACGGCGAAGTCTTCGCGCTCGATCCGCCGGACCTTGGCCCGAATGTCGGCGACGCCGACGCGGATGTTCCGGCCGACGCCGTGGAAGGCGACGCCGGCGACGTCGCGGTCTTCACCTATGTGGTCACGAACCCGGGCGAAGCGGCGATCGCCAATGTGGTCGTGGTCGACGACAACGAAACGCCGTTCGATCCGTCGGACGATTTCGCGCCCGACGCCATCCTGACCGGCGGCGGCTTCAACGTCGGCGATCTGAACGCCGACGGGCTGCTGGACGTCGGCGAGCAGTGGCTCTACGTCGGCAGCGAAACCGCGGACGTCGGCGTCCACTTGAACGTCGCACGGGTCACCGGCGAATATGACGGCCAGGAGCTGACCGACGAGGATCCGGCGATCTACTCGGTCGATCCGGGCGCGCCGCAAAGCGGCGACCTCTGTGAGGATGGCGGCAAGCCGCAGACGCTGACCTTCCTCTACACCGGCGCCGACGACGACGTGAACAACACGGCCCAGGATTCGAGCAAGGCCGTCGCGGTCGGCGACGTCAACGACGATCCGTCCGTCTACATCGTCGCGGCCGGGAAGGGAAAGTTCGAGAACGGCCAGCTCGATATCGATCCGAACAAGCTGCTGTTCGAAGGCGATGTCGACCTGGGCGAGACCTTCATCCTCGACGGCGCCGGGTCCGGCGCTGGCAAGTTCGAAAGCGAGACGACGGTCTTCATCTTCGACGAGGAAGGCGGCGCCCTCCTGCAATCGATCAAGTACCACACCTCCTGTTCGCAGCCGATCCAGCTCGGCGACGCGATCGGGGCGATCACCCTGACGGCCTATAACGGCGAGGACGCCTCCTTCGTCCTGCCGCTGAACGACGGCGCCGACCTCGACGCGCTGGCGGCTGCGTTCCCGGCGAGCGGCCAACTGCCGTCGGCGGCCGGCGTCGTGGCGCCCGCCGGCCTGGCCGGCGATGACTGGGTCGCGCTGATCGGCGCGGGACAGGTTACCGACGACGGCTTCGCCTTCGTCTAGGCGGATCGCCGCGCGTTTGCATAGAAGAAGCACGGGGCGAATGCGCCCCGTGCTTTGCAACCCCCCGCTCGAGCGATGCGCTCCGGACATCTGCCTCCGGGCGCGCGCAGTGTTGAGATTGGCGTTTATATCGAGAAGCCGTCGTCGATGAGCGCGGCTGACTGGATCAGCTCCTCGCCAAGCGCGTTCGTGACGGTCGAATAGCCAGTCGCGATGCCGACCACGCCATACTGCGAAAGAGCCTGCAGTTCGCCCGCATCGACGATGGCGTCGCCATTGTCGACCCAGAGAACGAGGCCATCCAATTCGTCGCCGATCAGCGCGCCGTCGCCGTCCTGATCGAGCAGCGCAAGCTTTTCATAGCCGTTCTCGAAGAGCCCGCCCTGGTCGCCGAAAAGGCGCGCGCCATCCATGTCCGATGCGGCATTGCCGTCCCGGTTGTCGACCAGAAGAGCGTCGCCGTCGCCAGACAGCCACTCGATGCTGTCGAGCGAGCCGTCGGCGTCGAGGTCAAACGTGACCGTCCGACCGATCGCTTCATCGACCCGATCCTGCGCGGTCGACGTCCCGGTGACGCCGATTTGGCCGTCGCCATTGAGATCGAAAGCGATCGGCGAATGCGCCTTCGCCTTATCGATGCAGACCGTCACATTGATGCACTGGACCTCGCCGTAGGCGTCCTTGACGAAGACGGGCGTTCCGATCTGCTTCGGCAGCGCGTGCACCTCATCGTCCGTCAGCTCAATGCCCTCGGCGGCCATCTTGATCTTGATTTCGTCGTCGCTGACTTTGATCTCAAGCTTGTCGAACTCATCCGCGCCGAGGGACTCAAAGATCGCGCGATATGCGGCGACGTCGACGTCGTGGAACTCCACGCCCGAATCCTTGTCGAACAGCGCATCGATCTTGAACTTCACCTCGAGCTCGAGCTTGTCGCCGCCGCGATGATAGTCCCATTCCGTCTTGACCCCGTCTTCGCTGCCGTAGAGGCAGTGACCCTCCGGCCGGGTCAGGAACCAAACGTCCTCGGTCAGCATGAGCCGCCCCGACGGGTCGGGCTCGTAGCTCTCGTCCGGCGGCGGACATTCCGGCGCCTCATGGCCCGGCTTCCCGGCGAAGCCCGGCGGCGGAACGTACTGCGAGATCGTGGCGCTGGACTGCATCAGCGACTCGCCCCGCGCATTCTCGACGGCGTTGTAGCCGGTCGAGATGGAGACGATGCCATAAACATCGAGAGACTGAAGCTCGCCGGCCTGCACGATCGCATCGCCGTCGTCCGACCAAAGCGCGAGGCCCTGCAGCTCGTACCCGGTCAATGCGCCGTCGCCGTCCTGGTCGAGCAGGGAGAGCTTCTCGTAACCATTGGCGTAGAGCCCGCCCTGGTCGCCGAACAGTCGCGCGCCGTCCATATCGTACGCCGCCGCGCCGTCGCGATTGTCGACGAGAAGCGCGTCGCCGTCGCCGGACAGCCACTCGATCTGCTCGGCTGTTCCGTCGGCGTCGAGGTCGAAGGAGACGGTGTCGCCGATCTCGCCGTCGGCGCGCACCTGGGCGGTGGAAACGCCGGTCACGCCGATCCGACCGTCGCCATTCAGGTCGAACGCGATCGGCGAATGGGGCTTGTACTGATCGAAGCAGATATTGGCTTCGATCTCGCAGATCGCGCCGTATTCGTCGCGCACGACGATCGAGGTCCAGACCTCGTCCGGCAGCGCATAGACTTCGTCGTCCGTAAGTTCGATCCCGCGGGCGGAAATCTTGATGTCGATCTGCTCGTCGGAGATCTTGACGTCCAGCTTCTCGTATTCGGTGACGCCCAGGCTCTCGAAAATGGCCTTCATCGCCGACAGGTCGATATCCTCGAAGGCCTTGCCGTCGGCGCCCTCCAGCGCGTCGATCTTGAACTTGACCTCAAGAGTCAACTGATCGCCGCCGCGGCTATAGTCCCAGATGGTGGTGACGTCTTTCGCGTCGCCGGAGATGCACGCGCAGTCCTGTTGCTCAAGGAACCAGACGTCTTCGGTCACGATTTCGGCGGTATGCCAGTACTCGTGCTTCGGAATTTCATTCTTCTGGTCGTTCTCAATGTACGCCATAGTATGCAATCTCCCGCCTAAGCGCAAAACCCGCTGAATTTGGAGCGCGCTTGTTGATCACGGGATTATCATAAGAAAAAACGGATCAAATTGTATAGAAAATAGGTAGCAACCCGAGTATATACTGATGATGATTTCGACATAATGAAAAATTAACCTTAATTTTTTAAGTTCAAGCCTGGGGCGGGCTCTTTTTATGCAGAGGCTCTTTCAACCCTGATTCGTTTGTCGCTTGCCAAGCCAGATTTCGTGCCGGGGCCTGCTCAAGCCGCCCCGCGCCATCCGCGATTCGACGCAGCAGCCCGGTTCACATGACCAGGTTGAACCGCCGCCCCTTGAGGCCGTAGGGAACCGGCAGGTTCGTTTGTCGCGTATTCAAGCGCATGAAGACGTATGAGGATTTCAGCTCAAAGCTATATGCGACGTAGGCGGAAAATTCGGGGGGATTCGGGTGGATTCCGCCGCCGGTGAATTCGATATGCTGGGTCGGTAAATAGGTAAGGCCTTCATAGTAGGCGTTCACGCCGCTTGAGATCTTTACTTTCGCCTGCGGTTCCAGATTCGGCCCCTCGAGAAACAAGATGCCTGCGGTCGGGCCGCTCGTCGGCGCAGTAAAATGCGCCGGACTGTCAGCCGTGATTTCAACTTTCGTCGACATGCCCGTGAAATAAAAGGTGACGCCGTTTCCGGAGACGGTCGATGTCGATGAGATTTTGAACGGTCCGTCTTTAATGACATAGATGCCCGGAGAGAACGTGACCGTCGCCGCGCCGTTTATCTCAATGCCGCCGCAATAGACGCCGGGGTAGATCGTTTCCACCGTGCCTGCGATTGTGAGCAGCGGCTCTGTGCAAGCCGTCGAAATCGCTGGCGAATATCCGGAGAGCGGGTCTTCGCGCGGGTCTTCGCACCC
>DAINCG010000210.1:0-8303 GCA_036732525.1 Pseudomonadota bacterium
CCGGCGCCGCGAGCCAGGCGTCGATCGGCGCCAGCACACCGGCGGACGTCGCCGCGAAGTCGGAGGGCCGCCGCGCCCGCGCCAGATCGCCGAGGCGGATGCGATAGGCGAGGGCGCCGCCCTCCGCCCAATCGGCGAAGGCGGCCCCGCCGTAGTTGAAATCGAACGTCGCGGCGTCGACAGCGGCGTCGCAGGCGATGCGGACGTCCAGCGCGAGCGCCGCGAGGCCGGCCGAGGCGTCGGGCGTGACTGTGTAGCGACAGAGGTCGGCGCTCGCCGGCGCCGTCCACAGCCAGACCGACGCGGCGGCGAGGGCGAGACGCCGCCTCATGCGCCGGCCGCGCCGAAGCCGGGCGCGTCCGGAAAGGCGCTTCTGAGGGCGAAGGTCAGCTCATCGACGGTGGCGGCGAGAATCGCGGCGCCGGTCTCGGCGGTCGCCGCGCGCGGATCGCCGGTGGCCCCGAGATCCGAGTCTTCGCCGGGGCCCGGCGGCCGGCCATGCGCCAGCCGGACAGGACGCGCCAGCCGCGGGGCGTCGGCAAGCGGCGGCGCCGGGTCGCGCGGGCAAATTGGGGCAAGCCGGTCCAGCCAAACGAGGTCTGGCCGCAAGGCCAGCATTTCCGCGGTTTCCCGCTCGTCGGCGTGCCCGCCGGTCGGGTCGGTGAGGCGCGCGTCGGCGCCGCGACCAAACAGATGGGCTATCGCCGGCCGCACGCCGCTTTCGGCATAGATCGTGTGGGCGGCGATCTGTATCGGCGCTTCGGTGGATACGCCGTTGTTCAGGATGACGATGCGGGCGGCCCCGGCGGCGACGAAGCCGCGTATCAGTCCTGCGAGCAGGTCGTGGAACAGATCGGCCGGCAGGTGCTGGCTGCCGGGATATTCGACGAACGCGGGGTAGTAGCCGAAGGTCGCGGTCGGCGCGATCAGAATTGGCAGGCGCTCTGCGAGGCGGGCGGCCAGCGCCTCCACGACGAAGCGATCCGTGCCGAGCGGCAGGTGCGGCCCGTGCGCCTTCGCCGCCGCGCCGACCGGCAGCACGATCGGCCGTCCCGCGGCGATCGCGGCGGCGGCGTCGGTCCAGGGCATCTCCTCGATCCGGCCGACGGGCGCATCGGGCATGGCGGCCCCCTCAGTCGTGGGTCCGGCGATCAGACCGCACACGTCGACTGACGGCGAATGACGGGGGCGTGATCTCACGCAGCCGTTATTACCGCATGACCGGCCGGACGCTCTATGTCCGCCGCGGACGTCAGGACGCGTGCGGCAGGTTGCCGCCGGTTTCGGGCGCCGCCAAACTGCATTGGCTGAACTGTCATTCGAAGGAGCCAGATCTGATGAACAAGTCGCAAACCATCGCCGCCGCCGTCGCCGCCGCCGTGGGCGCATCTCTCGCCGTCGGCGGGGCCGCCGTCGCGGCCGAAAAGAAGATGGAGAAGTGCTACGGCGTCGTGAAGGCGGGCAAGAACGACTGCCAGACCGCCACCTCCTCCTGCGCCGGCACGTCGAAGGTCGACGGTCAGAAGGACGCCTGGATCCTGGTGCCGGCGGGCCTTTGCGATCGCCTCGTCGGCGGCTCGAACGAGTCGGCCTGACGGTCGGGGCTGGCGGGACGCGCGGGATGGGCGATCGACGCGCCGCGGCGACCGTGCCGGCGAGCGCCGGCGTCGGTCTGCGCGCGCCGCACTTCGAGCGCGTCCTGGAAACGCGTCCCGCGGCGCCCTGGTTCGAGTTCCACCCGGAGAACTATCTGGGCTACGGCGCGCCCTTCCTCTATCTGGAGCGGATTCGCGCCGACTATCCGTTGTCGATGCACGGCGTCGGCCTGTCGCTCGGCGCCGCCGACGGCCTCGACGGCCGGCACTTGGCGCGGCTGGCCGAACTCGCCCGACGCATCGAGCCCGGCCTGATCTCGGAGCATTTGTCGTTCGCGGGCGCCGGCGGCGCCTATCTGAACGATCTGTTGCCATTGCCGTATACCGAAGAGGCGCTTGCCGTCGTCGTCCGGAACGTCGATCAGGCGCAGACGGCCTTCGGGCGCCAAATTCTGGTCGAGAACGCCAGCGCCTATCTGACCTACACGGCGTCGGCGATGCCGGAGCACGAGTTCATGGCGGAAGTCTGCCGCCGATCCGGCGCAAAGGCGCTTCTCGACGTCAATAACGTCTACGTCAACGCGCGCAATCACCACTTCGACGCGGCGGCCTTCATCGACGCCATGCCGGCCGGGCTGGTCGCCGAAATCCATCTGGCGGGACATGCGGTCAACCGCACGGACGACGGTCAGGAAATCCGCATCGACGATCATGGCTCGCACGTCGCCGCGGACGTCTGGGAGCTTTATGCGCGCGCGATCCGTCGGTTCGGCCGCACGCCGACGCTGATCGAATGGGATACGCGCATCCCGGCATTGGATATCCTGCTCGCGGAAGCCGCGCAGGCGGAGGCCGTCATGTCGCGCCTCGGAGCCGATGCCGACGCGGCCTGACCTCCTGTCGCTGCAAGGCGCGTTCGCCCGCAATGCGCTCGACGACATCGACGCGGCGGGCGTCGAGCCGGCGCCGCCGCCGCTGCTCCTCGAATCGGTCGCCGCGCGCGGCGTTCCGGTCGAGCGACGCCTCGCCATCCACCGCAATCATTACGCGACGAGCCTCGTCGAATCGCTGGCCGGCATCTTCGCCGCGACGCGCGCGCTGGTCGGACCGGGATATTTTGACGCGTTCGCCCGACGTTTCGTTCGGGCGACGCCGCCGCGGGGGCCTTGCCTCTTCGAATATGGCGCGGGCTTCCCGGAGGCGCTCGCGGCGGGGCCTGGCATGGCCGGTCACGGCTATGTCGCGGCGGTCGCGCGGCTCGAGTGGGCGATGCACGAGAGTTTCCATGCGCCCGCCGGGCCGTCGCTCGCACCCTCGCGCCTGACCAGCGTTCCGTCCGACGCCATGACGGACATTCGGTTGCGCCTGCACGCCACGGCGCGGCTGTTTCAGGCGGATTTCCCGGTCGACCGGCTCTGGCGGGCGGCGCTCGACGGGGCGGCGGAGGCGGCCCTGTTGCAAGGCCCTGCCGCGACGGTTCTGCTCATCCGTCCGGACCTGGACGTCGAGATGCACGGGCTCGAACCGGGGACGCATGCGCTGCTGGCCGCGCTCGCCGGGGGGGCGACGCTTGGCCAGGCGGCCGCGGCCGCGATGGAGGCCGAAACGGGCTTCGACTTTGGCGCCGTCCTGCAATGGGCGCTTGTGCAAGGCGTCTTCGCCGACGTAATTGAGCCGGGTCAATAGATTGGAGGGCGAGATGTACGAAACGGGACGGATACCGCGCGAAGGGCCGCTCGGCTGGTGGGACCGGGGGATGAACCTGGCCGATCGGATTCCGATGGACCTGATCCTGCTGGCGGCGCGGATCGGCGTTGGCATGACCTTTTTCCTGTCGGGCCTCACCAAGACGACGACGGGTCTGGAGCTCGCCGACCAGACGTTCGTGCTGTTCGAGTACGAATATGCCCTGCCGCTCATCCCGCATGACATCGCCGCCTATCTCGCCACATATGCAGAGCATATTCTCGCCGTCATGCTGATCGTCGGTTTCGGCGGTCGGATCGCCGCGCTCGGTCTGCTCTGCATGACCGCGGTGATCCAGATCTTCGTCTACCCCGGCAACTGGCATGAGCACCTGCTTTGGGCGAGCGCGTTTCTTCTCGTCATCGCGCGCGGGCCAGGCCGGATCTCCGTCGACTGGCTGATCGCGCGCGTTGCGGACGGCCGTTAGGGCGGTTCACGACGAAGTGAATACGCTTTAATAAACGCGCGGCAGGCGGATGCGTAGATATCAGTAGTCGACGCTGCGCCTTGGCGTGACTGAACTTAATAAGTGCCATTGTTGAGGAGGTAAGCCCATGAAAGTTAACAAGACCACTGGCATGATGGTCGCCGCCGCCGCCGCCGCGATGTTCTCGGCCGGCGCGGTCGTCGCGCCCACCGCCGCTTCGGCCGCGGACGTCAAGTGCGTCGGCGCGAACTCCTGCAAGGGCCACAGCGCCTGCAAGACCGCGACCAGCTCATGCGCCGGCCAGAACGCCTGCAAGGGCCAGGGCTGGACGAAGGCGGCATCGGCCGAAGCCTGCAAGAAGGCCGGCGGCACCCCCGCCTAGGCCCGCACCGAGAGGTTTGAAGGACGCGGCCGGGCGCTGATGCGCCCGGCCGCGTTGTTTTTCGAACGTCGTCAAACGATATCGACCGTATGACGAATATCATTGCGAAGCGCCCGTATCTCGGCTTTGGACTGGGTCTGCGCCCGCAGCACTACGCCGAAATTCTTGATCGCCCGGCGGATGCGCCGCCGCCGCGGGTCGATTGGTTCGAGATCATCTCCGAGAACTACATGGCGGCCGGCGGCCGGCCGATGGCGAACCTGATGCGCATCCGCGAGCGCTATCCGGTCGTCATGCACGGCGTTTCGCTTTCGATCGGCTCGGTCGATCCGCTCGACCGGGACTATCTCGCCGACCTGAAGGCGCTCGCCGACCAGGTCGAGCCCGAATGGGTGTCGGACCATCTCTGCTGGACCGGGGTCGACGGCGTCAATCTGCACGATCTGCTGCCGCTGCCCTTCACCGAGGAAGCGCTGGCGCATGTGGCGGACCGCGTCGGGCAGGTGCAGGACGCGGTCGGGCGACGCGTCGCGCTCGAAAATGCATCGACCTACGTCACCTTCCGCCAGTCGGAAATGTCGGAATGGGAGTTCCTCTCCGAACTCGCCCGGCGGGCGGACTGCGACCTCGTGCTCGACGTGAACAACGTCTACGTCTCGGCCTTCAACCATGACTTTGCGCCGATGGACTTCATCCGAGGTCTGCCGCCGGAACGGATCATCCAGATCCATCTGGCCGGGCATGAGCACAACGAGACCCACATCATCGACACCCACGACGCGCCCGTGATCGACGCCGTGTGGGATCTCTATGCCGAAACGATCGCAGCGATCGGTCCGGTCTCGACGATGATCGAACGCGACGCCGACATCCCGCCCCTTGCGGATCTGGAGGCGGAGCTCGATCAGGCCCGCGTCCGCGCGGCGGCATGATGCGGCTCGCGGAATTGCAGCGGGCGTTCGCGCGCCGCGTGCTTGAAGGCGACGACGCCATCCTGGCGGAGATCAACGACAGCCGCCGCGAAGAGCGCGCGGTCCTGATGCACGTCTACGAGCATGCCTATGGCGCGCGGCTCGCTGAAATCCTGGAGGGCGATTACGAGAAGCTGCCTATGGCGCTCGGTCGGGACGCGTTCCTCGAAATGGCGGCGGCGTACGTGGCGGCGCGCCCCTCCCGGCATCCGAACGCACGGTATTTCGGCCGAGGGCTCGCGGCGTTCCTCGCGACGACGGCGCCTTGGTCGGAGCGTCCGTGGCTGGCGGAGCTCGCCGCACTGGAGTGGGCGATGGGCGAGGTCTTCGTTGCGCCGGATGCGCCACGTCTCGGCCTGGAGGCGATGGCGGCGCTGCATCCCCAGGATTGGGCGCGTCTGCGCTTCCTGATCGCGGTTGACATCCGGCGCCTCGGATCGGAACACGGCGGGCCGGAAGCCTGGCTCGCCCTCGCCGAGGGCGCCGATCCGGCGGCTGCGGCCCGCGGGGCTGAGGCGGCGGAATGGCTGGTCTGGCGCCAGGACGATCGGGCGCACTTCCGCAAGCTGCCGCCCGACGAGGCGGCGGCGTTCGACCGCGCGATCGCGGGAGACGTCTTTCCGGAGTTATGTGAGGCGCTGCTCGAATGGACCGGTGCGGAGCAGGCCGCCGGTCGGATGGCGGGATATCTCCGGAACTGGATCGAAGCCGGCCTCATTGCCGGAATCGAACTGTCCGCGCAGGAACCCGATTGACGTTGGTCGTCAGCGTTCCTCGTCGTCGTCGCCGAACGGCGTGACGTCGCCGCCGAGTTCTTCGGCGACGGCGATATCCTGATCGGCGTCGGTCGTGGGGTCGGGCAGTTCGGCTTCCTCGTCGGGCCGGGCGAAATCGGCGATGGCGCCTTCCCGGTCGTCCAGCAGCCCCAGAGCCTTCAGCTCGTGCACGCCCGGCAGGTCGGCCAGACTGTCCAGGCCGAAGTGCAGCAGGAAGTCCCGCGTCGTGATCCAGGTGAGCGGGCGGCCCGGCGCGTCGCGACGGCGGCCGGGGCGGACCCAGCCGAGGTCGAGCAGGGTGTCGAGAACCCCGCGGGACAGCGAAACGCCTCGGATTTCCTCGATCTCCGGCCGCGTCAGCGGCTGGTGGTAGGCGATCACCGCCAGCGTCTCGACCTGCGCGCGGGAGAGCTTGCGGGTCTCCGTCCGCTCGACGGCGAGGGCGGCGGCCAGGTCGGGCGCGGTCTGGAACGCCCAGCCGCCAGCGAGACGCATGAGGCGCACGCCGCGGCTGCGATAGCGTTCTTCCAGCCGCGCCAGAACCAGATCGAGCGGCACGGTCTCCGGCAGGCGCGGCGCGAGCTCGGCCGGATCGACCGGGCCGGGGGCGGCGAACAGAATCGCCTCGACCAGCCGTTCGGCGAGATCGAGCTTCTCCGGACTGATCTCCGGGCCGTCATGCTGCAGGTCGAGTTCGGGCGGCTCGCTGTCAGTCATCCGCATCGCGCTCCCTGCGGCGGGCCTTCAGGTAGATCGGGCCGAAGGCGGCTTCCTGGCGGATCGCCAGATCGCCGTCCTTGGCGAGCTGGAGGCTGGCGGCGAAGGTCGCCGCCCAGGCGCTGCGGCGCATGATCGGATCGCCGGTGACGAGCGGCAGAAAGGTTTCGATCGTGCGCCATTCGATCGCGATGCCGAGCATGGCCGAAAGACGCTGGATCGCCGCCTCGACCGTGTGCAGCCTGGAGGGGCGGATCGAGAGCGCGCGATGGCCCTGCCGGCGCTTCACCCCGGCATAGGCCTGCAGTAATTCCGTGATGTCGGCGTCGGCCATGCGGGTCACGATCTCGGCGGGCGCTTCGATCATGCCGCGCCCGAATCGGTCGATGCCAAGGCGCGGTCGGGCGAGCAGCTCCTTCGCGGCCGCCTGTAGCGCTTCCAGCCTTTGCAGGCGGCGCGCCAGCGCTTCGGCCATGGCCGCGGGGCTCGGTTCGTCGTCCGGCTGAACCTCTTCCTTCGGCAGCAGCAGGCGGGACTTCAGATAGGCGAGCCACGCGGCCATGACGAGGTAGTCGGCGGCGACTTCCAGCTCCAAATGCTTCGCCGCCTGGATGAATGCGAGATACTGTTCGGCGAGCGCCAGGATCGAGATCTGCAGCAGGTCGACCTTCTGGTCGCGGGCAAGCTGGAGCAGGAGGTCGACCGGACCTTCATAGAGTCCGAGGTCGACGACGAGCTTCGCGTCGTCGGGGCGCGCGTCGGTCTCGAAGTCTTCCTTTTCGGTCATCGCCAGCCCGTGAGGTTCAGCACGATGTCGAGAATAAGGTTGGCGCCGCCGCGCGCCCAGTCGCCGATCGGATTGAAGGCGTAGCCGAACTCCGCGGCGAGCATCGGCACGAGCAGGGCGAGGCCGAGGACGATCAGGACGCCGACGCGCTCGAACGGCGCGAACCAGGAGGCGACGCCCGTCGGCAGCGCCGCGAGGAGGATGCGTCCGCCGTCGAGCGGCGGCACCGGCAGCAGGTTGAAGGCGGCGAGGAGCGCGTTGACGATCAGCGCGTTGTTCAGGTTCGCCTCGAACCAGGAGCCGAGCGCACCGGGCGCGGCGGGCGCGATGTGAAGCAGGATGGCCGCGATCAGCGCCTGCAGGATGTTGGCGGCGGGTCCGGCTGCGGCGACGAGCGCGCCGCCGAGACGCTCGGGCCGGAGACGCGCGAAGAACACCGGCACCGGCTTGGCGTAGCCGATGATGAAGCCGGCGTTCATGACCAGCAGCAGGGCGGGCAGAACGACGGTGCCGAACGGATCCACATGCCGGAGCGGGTTCAGAGAGGTTCGCCCGAACCGCGCCGCCAGGTCGTCGCCGAGCCAGAGCGCGGCATAGGCGTGCGCCGCCTCGTGCAGCGTGATCGCAAGCAGCACCGGCAACGCCCAGATGGACGCGAGATAGGCGATTTGCGCGATGTCCGCCATCAGGCCGCTGCCCGCTTGGCGTCGAGCAGCGCCCAAAGTTTTGCGGCGAGGCTGAAGGCGTCGACCTCGGCGGGCGCCGGCCGCGTCGCAGTCCATTCGGCCCAGAGCGCGACGGCGGATTCGGGCGCCTCGCCGGCGCCGGCGACCGCGGCGGCGTTCCCGGCCATGTCGCCGGGGCAGTAGAGCAGGAGATCGCAGCCGGCCCGGCGCGCGGCG
>DAINCG010000211.1:0-8280 GCA_036732525.1 Pseudomonadota bacterium
AGAAGACGATCGGCGTGAAGGACGTCGAGGCGATCGTCGCCAAGATCGCCCGCATCCCGCCGAAGTCCGTCAGCCGTGACGACAGGACCGTACTGGGCAACCTGGAGGCCGAGCTGAAGGCCGCCGTCTTCGGCCAGGATTCGGCGCTCGAGGCGCTGGCGAGCGCCGTCAAGCTCGCCCGCGCCGGTCTCCGCCAGCCGGAGAAGCCGATCGGCAACTACCTGTTCGCGGGCCCGACCGGCGTCGGCAAGACGGAGGCGGCCAAGCAGCTCGCCAAGGTCATGGGCGTCGAGTTGGTGCGCTTCGACATGTCGGAATACATGGAGCGTCACTCCGTCTCCCGCCTGATCGGCGCGCCGCCGGGCTATGTCGGCTTCGACCAGGGCGGCCTCCTGACCGACGCGGTCGATAAGAACCCGCATGTCGTCCTCTTGCTCGACGAGATCGAGAAGGCGCATCCGGACGTCTACAACGTCCTGCTGCAGATCATGGACCACGGCAAGCTGACCGATCACAGCGGCAAGCAGGTCGATTTCCGCAATGTCGTCCTGATCATGACGACGAACGCGGGCGCCGCGGACCTCGCCAAGCCGGCGATCGGCTTCGGCCGGACGGTGCGCGAAGGCGACGACCAGGAAGCGATCAACCGGATGTTCACGCCGGAATTCCGCAACCGCCTGGATGCGATCATCTCCTTCAACGCGTTGCCGGCCGAGGTGATCGACCGGGTCGTCGACAAGTTCGTGGCGGAGCTGGAAGGCCAGTTGGCCGAACGCGGCGTCTCGATCGAGCTCAGCGACCCGGCCCGGAAGTGGCTCGGCCAGAAGGGCTACAGTCCGGAATACGGCGCGCGGCCGCTCGCCCGCGTCATCCAGGACAACATCAAGAAGCCGCTGGCCGAGGAGCTGTTGTTCGGCAAGCTTGCCGAAGGCGGGGCTGTCGAAGTTATCATGGCGAAGAACGGCAAGGGCCTGGACTTCCGATTCCCGAAATCGTCCAAGCGCGGGGCCTCGCCGAAGAAACCGAAAGAACCAGTAAAGGCCTGATCCATGCCCACGCTCGCTCCCGACCGCCTCCGGACCATCGCAGCAGATCTCCTGGAGGCGGCGGGAGCGCCGCGCGACGAGGCCGAGACGGTCGCGCGGCATTGCATCGAGGCCAATCTCGCCGGGCATGACAGCCACGGCATCATCCAGATCCCCACATACGCCAACCGGATCGAAAAAGGGCACATCGTCCCCGGCGCGAAGTTCGACATCGTGCAGGAGACGGCGACGACCACGGTCGTCGACGCCCATTGGGGCTTCGGCTACGTCCAGACCGAACGCGCCATGCAGATGACGATCGAAAAGGCGAAACAGCAGAACGTCGCCGCCTGCACGATCTATCGCCAGGGCCATGTCGGCCGGGTCGCAGCCTATCCGCTGATGGCCGCGGAGGCCGGCATGATCGGCTTGATGACCGCCGATTCGGGCCGCGCGCCGAAGCAGGTCGCCCCCTTCGGCGGCCGCGAAGCGCGGCTCGGCACCAACCCGATCTCGATCGCCGTGCCGTCGGACCTGGCCGGCCCCCTCTTCTTCGACCTTTCGACGGCGGCGGCCGCGGCCGGCAAGATCAAGCTCGCCCAGGCGCGCGGCCAGCATGTGCCGCCGGGCTGGCTGATCGGCGCCGACGGCGCGCCGACGACCGACCCGTCGGTCCTTGGCAATGGCGGCGCGCTGCTGCCCTTGGGCGGCGACGTCGGCTTCAAGGGCTATGCGCTCTCCGCCATGGTGGAGATCCTGTCGGCGCTGCTGACCGGCCTCGGCTTCGGCGTGGAGCCGACCGGCCGGCACAATGACGGCTGCTTCATTGCCTGCTTCAGAGTCGACGCCTTCCGCGACCTCGACGTCTTCAAGAAGGATGTCGCCGACTTCGCCGCCTACCTGAAGTCGACGCCGCCGGCCGAAGGCTTCTCGGAGGTGTTCTATCCGGGCGAAGTCGAGTTCCTGCGCAAGCAGGAGCGCATGAAGACCGGGGTCGAGATCGAGGACAAGACCTGGGGCGACCTCACGGCGCTCGCCGACAAGCTCGGCCTGCCGGCGCTCGAAGCCGCCTGAAGCGACGGGACGGCGGCGGCGTGAGCCGCCGCCGCGCTCCGCCTATTTCGACTGGTCCCAGGCCGTCCGATCGATGTCCAGGTCCGCGAACTTGTCCGGATCCAGCACCGGCTCGTCGATTCCCGCCCTGAGCTGGGCGCGGTAGTCGTTCAGGAGCCGCATGCCGATCGGGAACAGCATGGCGAGGGCGACGAGGTTCACCAGCGCCAGGATGCCCATCATCGGATCGGAGAAGAAGAAGACCGCGGTCGCGCCCGGCGCGGATGCGCCGAGGAAGACCAGCGCCACGATCGCGATCCGCAGGATATGCAGCGACGACGGGTGCTGGGTCAGCGTCGTCAGCGCGTTCTCGCCGAGATAGTAGTTGTAGATGATCGAGCTGAACGCGAAGAGGAAGATCGCGCAGGTCAGGAAATACTGCGACCACTCGCCGACATGCGAGACCAGGGACTGCTGGGTCAGCGCCACGCCGTTCACGTCCGCCGCGCCGGGCACGTAGACCGCGCCCAGCAGGATGATGAACGCGGTGCAGGAGCAGATGATGATCGTGTCGATGAACACGGAAAGCGCCTGCACGACGCCCTGGCTGACCGGATGCGGCACGTAGGCCACTGCCGCCACGTTCGGCGCGGAGCCGAGCCCGGCCTCGTTCGAGAAGAGGCCGCGCCGCAGCCCCTGCGAGATCGCCGCGCCCATGCCGCCGCCGACCGCCTCTTCGATGCCGAAGGCGTTGGCGAAGATCGTCCAGATGACGTTCGGCAGTTCGCCGATGTTCATGACGATGACGATCAGCGCCATGCCGATATAGCCGAACGCCATGATCGGGATGATGATGTCCGCCACCTTGGCGATGCGCTTGATGCCGCCATAGACGACGACGCCGGTGATGATCGCAAGGAACCCGCCGGTCCACAGGCGGCCGACGCCCAGGCTGTCGAGCGCCGCGCCCGCGACGGTGTTCCCCTGGAAAGCGTTGAATCCCAGCGCGAAGGCCGCGATCAGGCAGACCGCGTAGAGTGCGGCCAGCCAGCGAAACTGCGGGCCGAGGCCAAAAATGATGTAGCGCGCGGGGCCGCCGCGATATGTGCCGTCCGGCTCCGACCGCTTGAAGAGCTGGGCGAGCGAGCATTCGAACAGGCTGGTCGACATGCCGATGATTGCGATCGCCCACATCCAGAAGACCGCGCCTGGCCCGCCAAGCGTAATCGCGACCGCGACGCCGGCGATGTTGCCGCCGCCGACCCGGCCGCCGACGCTGACCAGCAGCGCCTCGCGCGAGCTGACATGACCTTCGGCATGCGGATCCTTCTTCGGAAACAGCACGCGGAACATGCGCCCGAAGAATTGGATCTGCACGAAACCGGAGATCAGCGTGAAGATGACGCCCAGCACCACCAGGAACGGCACGAGCGACCAGCCCCAGGTGAAATCGCCGATGGCGTTGAAGATGTTTTCGATGAAGCCCATGCCTGTTCTCCCCCGCAATGCGAGCCGGAACCGGCGTCAGCATGTCGCCGGATCGACCCGAACGAACAGCAATGGAGCCAAATAGCGCCAAAAATTTCGGAATGGCTACCGTTTTGTTAAAAAGTTGCCGGGCGTCCCACGCTCAGAACAAACCGACCGTCTCGCCTTCTGGCCCGAGGCCGATCGCTTCCGCGGCCGGCGTGCGGGGCAGGCCCGGCATGGTCATGATGTCGCCGCAGATGGCGACGACGAAGCCGGCGCCGGCGGAGAGGCGGACCTCGCGCACCGGAATCTCGTAGCCCGTGGGCGCGCCCTTGAGGTTCGGATCGGCGGAGAAGCTGTACTGTGTCTTCGCCATGCAGACCGGCAGGCCGCCATGGCCGGCCGCCTTGAGGCTTTCCAGCCGGGCCTTTGCCGCGCTCGAGAATTCGACGCCGTCGGCCCGGTAGATTTCGCGGGCGACCGTCTCGATCTTCTCGACGAGCGGCATGTCGTCCGGGTAGATCGTCCGGAAATCCGCCTTGCCGCTGTCCGCCGCCTCCGCCGCGAGACGGGCGAGCGACTCCGCGCCGGCGCCGCCGTCGGCCCAGTGGGTGCAGATCGCGACCGGCTGGCGGCGTTCCAGGCAGAACTTCCGGATGGCGTCGAGTTCAGCGTCCGTGTCGGACGTGAACCGGTTGACGGCGACGACCGCCGGCAGGCCGTACTTCGCGAGGTTGTCGAGGTGCCGGCCGAGATTGGCGAGGCCCGCTTCGACCGCCGCCACGTTCTCCGAATTCAGGTCGGCGCGCGCGACGCCGCCATGGAACTTGAGCGCGCGGGCCGTCGCGACCACGACCACCGCGTCGGGCGAGAGGCCGGCCGAGCGGCACTTGATGTCGAGGAACTTCTCGGCGCCCAGGTCGGCACCGAAGCCCGCCTCCGTCACCACATAGTCGCCGAGGCCGAGCGCCGTCCGCGTCGCAACGACGCTGTTGCAGCCATGGGCGATGTTGGCGAACGGCCCGCCATGGACAAAGGCCGGCGAGCCTTCGAGCGTCTGGGCGAGATTCGGCGCGAGCGCCTCCTTCATCAGGACGGTCATCGCGCCGTCGGCCTTAAGGTCGGCCGCGGTGATCGCCTGCCGGCCCCGCGTCTCGCCGACGACGATGCGGCCGAACCGCGCCTCCAAATCCTTGATGTCGCGGGCGAGGCAGAGGATCGCCATCACCTCCGATGCGACGGTGATGTCGTAGCCGGTCTCGCGCGGGAAGCCGTTCGCCACGCCGCCCAGATTGGCGACGATCTGACGGAGCGCGCGGTCGTTCATGTCGACGACCCGCCGCCACGCGATGCGGCGCGCATCCAGGTCGAGCGCATTGCCCCAGTAGATGTGATTGTCGACCATGGCGGAGAGCAGATTGTGCGCCGCCGAGATCGCGTGCATGTCGCCCGTGAAGTGCAGATTGATCGATTCCATCGGAATGACCTGGGCGTAGCCGCCGCCGGCCGCCCCGCCCTTCTGACCGAAGCAGGGGCCGAGGCTCGGCTCACGCAAGCAGATCACGGCGTTCTTGCCGATCCGCCGCAGGCCGTCGCCGAGCCCGATCGTCGTCGTCGTCTTGCCCTCGCCCGCCGGCGTCGGCGTCATCGCGGTCACGAGGATGAGCTTGCCGGCGGGCCGGGCCGCCGCCTCCGTCGTCCAGTCGAGATCGATCTTCGCCTTGTCGCGGCCATAGGGGGTGACGGCGTCCTCCGGCACGCCGAGTTTCTCGGCGATCGCAAGGATCGGTTCGCCCCTTGTCGCACGGGCGATTTCGATATCGGAAGGCTGGCTCATGGGCGGGAACTCCGTTAGTCAGACTGCCTGCACGACAACCTATGCCACGATTCGGGGCGGACGCATGCGCCGCGCCCGCTTCGACGCGCGCCAGGAAAGGGTAATCCCGCCATGACCGCCGCCCAAGACCGTCTCTGCGTCGCCCTCGACACGCCGGACGCCGACTCCGCACGACGCATGGCCGAAACGGTCGGCGACGGCGTGCTCTGGTACAAGGTCGGTTCGGCGCTCGCCGTCCAGGGCGGGGAAGCGCTGATCCGGGACCTGAAGTCCGTCGGCAAGAAGGTCTTCCTGGACTACAAGTTCCACGACATCGACCAGACAGTGGCCAACGCGGTCGGCGGCGCGGTCCGGGCGGGCGTCGACCTGCTGACTGTGCACGCGGTCGCGCCCGTCGTGCGGGCGGCCGCGTCCGCCCGCGGCGGCGCCGCGACGAAAGTCGTCGGCGTGACGGTGCTGACCTCGCTCGACGTCAGCGACATCGAGGCGGAAGGCTGGCGCGACGGCATGGCTGCCCTGGTGCGGTCGCGCGCCCAGACCGCGATCGCGGCCGGCGCCGACGGCGTCGTCGCCTCGGCCCACGAAACGGCGATGCTCCGCGACCTGCTGGCGCCCAGCGCCTTCCTGGTCATTCCGGGCATCCGCCCGACCGGTTCCGATACCCAGGACCAGAAGCGCGTCGCCACGCCCGCCAAGGCGATCCGCGACGGCGCCGACCTGATCGTCGTCGGCCGGCCGGTCATTCATGCGGCCGATCCCAGGTCGGCGGCCGCCGCGATCCTGGAGGAGATCGACGCCGCAATGTCGACATGATCGGCGCAACGCGCCGCCGCATTTCGCGTTAGGATAAGAAGCTGCGCGCGATCCAAAAACGAAAGGTCCGATAGACCGATGCGAACTCTGCTGCTGACCGCCGCCGCCGCCATCGGCCTCGCCGTCGCCGCGCCGGGGGACGCCGCCGCCTTCTGCGGCTTCTTCGTCGCCAAGGCCGACACGAAGATGTTCAACAACGTCTCGAAGGTCGCGATCACCAAGGCGGACAATCGCACCGTCATCAGCATGGCGAACGACTACCGGGGCGATCCGGCGGAGTTTGCGATCGTCTTCCCGACGCCGGTCGTGCTGCAGGAAACCCAGATCAACGTCGCCGAGAACGCGCTGATCGACCATCTGGACGCCTACACGGCGCCCCGGCTCGTCGAGTATTTTGACGGCAATCCCTGCGAGCAGGCGATGCTGCGGGCCCGGTCCGGCGTGATGCTGTCCGCCGCCCCGGAAGCGGCGGCGGACCGGGCGGCCGCGCTCGGCGTCACGGTCGAAGCCGAGTACACCGTCGGCGAATACGACATCCAGATCCTGTCGGCCGCGCAGTCCGGCGGTCTGCTGACCTACCTCACCGAAAACGGCTACAAGCTCCCGGCCGGCGCGGAGGACACGCTCGGCGGCTATATCAAGCAGGGCATGAAGTTCTTTCTGGCCAAGGTGAACCTGGAGAAACTGGCCGAACGCAACGCCAAGTTCCTGCGCCCGATCCAGATCGCGTTCGAATCGGACATGTTCATGCTGCCGATCCGGCTCGGCATGCTGAACGCCGACGGCGAACAGGAGCTCTTCGTCTTCACCCTGACCCGCAAGGGCCGGGTGGAATCGACGAACTACCGCACCAAGCCGGTGCCGACCGGCATGGACATTCCGATCTTCGTGAAAGACGAGTTCGCGGACTTCTATCAGTCGATGTTCCGCCGCCTCGCCAAGGAGGAGCCGGGCGCCTCCTTCATGGAATACGCCTGGGACATGGGCTGGTGCGATCCGTGCGCCGCCGATCCCTTGAGCCCGCAGGAACTGCGCCAGCTCGGCGTCTGGTGGGTGGATGCGCCGGAAGGCCGGCCGCTGCCGCCGCGCCGCCCCGTCCCGACGCCGCTGCCCGGCCGGCCCGGCGTCCGCCCGGTCCCGGTCCCGATCCAGCCGCAGCCGGTCGACGTCTTCGTGACGCGGCTGCATATGCGCTACACCGCCGAAACCCACCCCGAAGACCTGTTCATGCGGGAGACCGAGAACCGGGAGAACTTCCAGGGCCGCTACGTATTGCGCCATCCCTGGAAGGGCGACGACCAGTGCGAGGCCGCTATCGCGTACCGGCAGAGCCTCGTCCAGCGCTGGGAGCAGGAATCGCAGACTCTCGCCAACCTGACCGGCTGGGACATCACCGACATCCGGGCCAAGCAGCCGAAACCGCAGGACCTGCCGCCGGCAAAGCCCTGGTGGGAGCGGATGTGGAACAACTCGAAGGACGGCGCGAAATAGGCGTGCGCCCGCCGGCGCGTCAGCCAGCGAGCGGCTCCAACACGTGGGCTGCAAGGAAACGGACGGCGGGCGCGACCACCCCGTCGCCCAGGAGATGCAGCGCCGGGTTCAGCCGAGTGGGCAGGATGTAGTCGTCCGGCAGGCCCATCAGCCGCGCCGCTTCACGTGGCGCGAGCAGACGCGTGCGCACGTCGGCGCCGTCGACGACAATCAGCGTCTGGCGGCTCGACCCCCCGGCAGGCGTACGCAGGCAACCGGCGAGGCCGTCGAAGCGCACCTCCGCCCGCTGCTGCGGCCGTCCCTCCGGCCCTGGTCGGGTGCGCCGGAAGACGGTGCCGACCCTGAGAGCGCCCGACGACTTCGCCGCATCCAGCTTCGCAAGGCTTTGCGGCGCCATCAGGCGGATCAGCGCGGCGGTCTCGTCCGCCGTGTGCCAATCTTCGGCGCCTGCGTCGACGATGTCGTCGAGCGTCGCGTTTCGGCGCGGCGGCGCCGGCAGGGGCAGGTCGCGCCAGCGCGCCGCCGCCGGCGGGGATAATCCGGCCCGCGCCCGTTCAAGCGCCGCCGACATCCAGGCGGCGTCCGCCGGAC
>DAINCG010000212.1:0-8238 GCA_036732525.1 Pseudomonadota bacterium
CCACGGCCTGACCGACAAGCAGGCCCGTTCCGCCTGTTTGGCGCTGCGCCAGACGGGCCGCGACTGCCTGGTCATTCGCCCCGGCTGAGCCCGGCGAACACGCCGCGCCGGCCCGACAGAGCGACGTCGGCGATCAGTTGGCGGTCGGTTTCTTCTCGTCTTTCGGAATTTCGACCAGGTCGTCGGTCGTGACCGTCAGGCGTTGCGTCTTGTAGTCGGTCAGCTTGTAGGCCCAGCCGTCGGTCTTGCGGGCCCACTTCTCGACTTCCGCGTCGATTTCCGCCGGCGTCTTGAACTCGTCCGCGATCCGGCCGAGCGCGCTGTCCTGGCCCTTGTTCGCCTCGATGAACGCATCGAGTTCGGGATCGCGGGCCGCCGCAGCGGCCGTGACCGTCACCCAGGTCTTCGCGTCGTCGCTCGCGCCCTGCCGCGCGGCGCGCATGGTCAGCCGCAGGCCGTCGAAGGTCTCGAATACGCCGACGACAGGTCGTTCCATGTCAATCTCGGTCGCGGGCTTGACGTCTTCCAGGATCAGGAAGTCCGGCAGGCGCGCGACGCTCGACAGCTCATTGTCGGGCTTCGGCTGCGCGCCTTCGGGCATATCGACGCCCAGGCTGTACTTCTCCTGGTCCGGCGTCGCCTTCGAAATCAGGATGGCTTCGCCGGCCGCGTCCGGCGCTGCGTCGTCCGTAGGCGGATGCTGGATGCGGGCGGACCGGATGCGTCGGCCGTCGACGTTGACCACGTTGCGGTCGAGCAGGTCGAGCAGGCGGCGTTTCGGCTTGAATTCGCCTTCCGCGAGCCAGGTCTGGTCCTCGTCCCACTGTCGGACGAAGACGCCGCCGCCCATGGCTTCCGGCTGGTTCAGGCCGACGACGATGTCTGCGACCGTCGCCTCGCCGGATTTGAGCGTGATCCGGGTGCCGAGCGCGTTCTCGCCCGCCGGATCGTCCAGGTTCAGACGCGCGAAATTCTCCGGCTTCGCCGTCTTCGGCTCGATCTTCTTCAAGGTCGCGACCGCCTGCAGCAGGCCGGCGACCCGCTCCCCGTTGGCCGGATAACCGTAGTGCTCGGCGATCGCCCACTGGCCCTCGCGCCGGACCAGCGTCAGGACGCCGCCTTCCTGGCTTTCCAGGCGCGCCTCGTCCACGTCGTTGATGCGCGTCTCCAGATCGGCGATCAGCGGTCCGGGTTCGAACGCGGTGGACTGCAGCGCCTTGCGTTCCTGGCTGAAATGGTAGGCGGCGCCGCCAATCGCGGCGACGACGACGGCCAGGATGATCAGAATGCGAAGGTTCATCGGCGTCTTCCCCTCAGGCGTGGGCCCCGGTCACGCGCGGGCGCCGGCGGCGAAGTCCGCCTGGAACTTCCGGCGATAGCGGCTGCGCGCGAAGGCCGCCACAAGCGCCAGGAAGCCGATCGCGAGCGGCACGGCGGCGATGTTGATCGCCTTGATCCAGCCGTTCAGTTCCTCGACGTCGGAGCGGAGCGCGAACTGCACATCGCGCAGCTCCTTGCGAATGCGCAGCATTTCGTCCTGCAGCTTGGCGATCTCGGCGCGCTGCGCCTCCGACAGCACGACCTGCGTTTCGCCGGCGGCGTTCGTCGCTTCGCGCACCTGGCCCAGATTGCGCTCGGCCTCCGCCAAGCGTTGCATCAGCTCCTGCTCCTTGGCGCGGAAACTGCGTTCGGCGCCGCGCTGGATTTCCTGGATCAGCGTGAACGGGCGCTGGAAGCCGCCGCGGCTGCGCAGGCCGATCAGATCCGCCGACCCGGTCATGTTCTCGACGAGGTTCTGGAAGTACGCCCCGTTGCTGGCCGTCGGCACGGCGATGCGCTGGCCGAACAAGTCCTGCACGCGAACCCAGAGACCGTCCGCCAGCATGTCGACGTCGGCCGTCAGCACGATCGCGACGTCGTCCTTCGCTTCGGCAAGATGCTTTTCCTTCTGCTCTGCCCAGGTCGCTTCGGCCTTCGCCTTCTCTTCGGCGCTGGCGTCGTCGTTGTTGAGAGCGATCGGCTTCGGCGGACCGTCGGGGAAGGCCGTCTTGGCCCTGCCGGAGAGGCGCGCCGAGATAAGCTGCGGTCCTTCCGGCTGCATGTCGTTCGCAATGCCGATCACGTCGGGCTGCGGGCCCTGGACGCGGCTGACGTCGACCAGACCGCCCTGGTCGGAGGTCTGGATCAGTGGCTCGACCGCGAGCCCGCCCTCCTTCGAAACGATATGGCCGGGCGACGCGATGCGCAGCACTTCAAGCTGGCTGGTCGTGATGTCGTCGGCCGAAAAGTCGCCGCGCCTGAGCTGCATCCACAGGGGATAGGTGATCGCCTGCATGCGCGTCCGGCTCTCGTCCGGCGCGCGCACCCGCTGGCCGTTCTTCAGGTCGCCCGCGAGCTTGTCGTCCGGCACGTCGACGCCCCAGGCGTCGAACAGCTTCTGGACGTTCTTGGCGGAGCCGAAGTCAACCTGCTGGCCGCCCTGCCCGCGCGGGCGCTGCGCGTCCGCCTCGCTGTGCGGATCGACGAAGACGATCAGCTTGCCGCCGTTCAGGAGGTACTGGTCGACGGCGTACAGCGCGAGGTCGCTCATGAACGGCGGATGGATCATGACCAGGAGGTCCAGATCCTTCGGCAGGGCTTCCGTCAGCGGGTCGATTTCTTCCAGGTCGAACAGGTTTTCTGCCTGCGCCCAGATCATCCAGCTGTCGTCGGGGGCGTTCGGCACGCTCCGGGCGTAGCGGGAGCCCGACAGCGGCAGGTTCGAGATGACGCCGACCTTCGGCTTGTCCGGGTTGGCGAGGCCGTAGATCATCCGCGCCAGGTCGTATTCCAGGAAGGGCTCGCGCTGCTCGTCGAAGAACGGGATCGAGAGCTGATGGTTGGTCGCGTCCGTGCCGGCCAGGCTGTGTACTAGCCGGGTCAGGTCGTATTCGATGAAGCGCGCCCGGTTGGGGTGGAAGAAGGCGATCTTCTTCTCTTCGTCGGTGCTGTTGGTGCCGGCGAGGCCGAAGTAGACCGTCTCGCCGGTCTGGTCGACGGGCACGCCCTTCAGGCCATAGGACACCGCGCGATCTTCCGTGTCGGTGAAGGGCAGCGGATCGTAGATTTCCAGGCGGATCTTGCCTTTGCCCTGGGCCGCCAACTCCTCCAGCATGTCCTGCACGCGCTGGCCGTAGATGCCGATCTGCGGAATTTCCCGCGCCAGACGGTCGGAGAAATAAAAGCGGAGCGTGATCGGCTCGTCGATCTCCTGGATGACGTTCAGCGTGCCCTGGGAGAGGGTGAACAGCTTGTCGTCGGTCAGGTCGATGCGCGTCGACTTGAGCGCGTTGTTCGCCAGCATCACCGCCGCGACGAAGCCGACGGCGATCAGGGCGAGGGAGGCGAAGGCGAGCGCGCCGCCGCGGGTCTTGCCGGAAGCCATTGCTGTCATCCCGCTTTCTTGTAATCGACCACGACCATCGCCGCCGCGAGCCAGGCCGCGATCAGGGCGACGAAATAGGCCAAGTCCTTGAAGGCGATCACGCCTTTTACGATCTGGTTGAAGTGCGGCAGGATCGAGAGCCCCGCGATCGCGTCGAGCACCGGCTTGGAGACAAACTCCGCGATCACGTCGTTCAGGAACCCGGCGCCGCCGGCGGTGAACAGGAAGGCCGCCGTCACGGTCAGGACGAAGGCGATCACCTGGTTCTTCGTCGCGGCCGAAAGGCACGAGCCGATGGCGAGATAGCCGCCGGCCATCAGGAAGGAGCCCACATAGCTGGCCAGGATGACGCCGTTGTCCGGTTCGCCCAGCACGTTGACCGTGACCCACATCGGGAAGGTCAGGGCCAGCGCCAGACCGATGAACAGCCAGGCCGCCAGGAACTTGCCGATGACCGCCGCCCAGAGCGGGATCGGCAGCGTCAGGAACAGCTCGATCGTGCCCTGGCGTCGTTCCTCCGCCCAAAGCCGCATGGCGAGCGCCGGCGCGAAGAAGAGGTAGAGCCAGGGATGGAAGTTGAAGAACGGCTGCAGGTCAGCGTTGCCGCGCTCCAGGAAGTATCCCACGAAGAAGGTGAAGGCGGCGACCATCGCCAGGAAGATGATCAGGAAGATCGCCGCGACGGGCGTGGCGAAATAACCGGCGAATTCGCGCTTGGCGACGGTCAGCAAGGCGCTCATCAGGCGGCCTCCCTGCCGGCGCGGAGCGTCAGCTGTCGGAAGAGGTCCTCCAGCGCCGCCGCCTCCGGGCGGACCGACAGCGCCGGAATGCCGGCGGCTTCGAGCGTCGCGGCTACGGCGTTCAGGATCGTCTGGCCGCCGACGGGCGCGACGATCAGCTTCGCCTGGCCGTCCGCCAGCGCCTGCACACGGACTTCCGCCACCTGATCGAGCGCCTGAAGGGCGTCGGCCGCGCGCTGCGCCATGTCCTTGGCGACGATGACGCCGACCGCGTTGTGCAGCGCCGAGCGTTCCGCCAATGCTGCGGGCGCGCCGTCGGCGATCACGCGTCCGGCGGCGATGATCACCGCCCGCGAGCAGATTGCGTCGACCTCCTCCAGGATGTGGGTCGAGATCACGATCGCCTTCTCCGAAGCGATCTCGCGGATCAACTCGCGGACTTCGTGCTTCTGGTTGGGATCGAGACCGTCCGTCGGTTCGTCGAGGATCAGCACTTCGGGGTCGTGCAGTAGCGCCTGGGCCAGGCCGACGCGCCGCTTGAAGCCTTTCGAAAGTGTGTCGATCGGCTGCATGACGACGCCTTGCAGGTTCGTGCGCTCGATCGCGGCGACCACTTTGGCCTTCCGATCGCGGCTCGGCATGCGGCGCGCCTCGGCGCAAAAATGCAGCAGGCCCCAGGGCGTCATGTCGGGATAGAGCGGCGCGCCTTCCGGCAGGTAGCCGAGCCGCCGCCGCGCTTCCATCGCCTGACTGGTCACGTCGCATCCCATGATCGACGCCTTGCCGGACGTCGGCCGCAGGAAGCCGGTCAGCATTTTCATCGTCGTCGACTTGCCGGCGCCGTTCGGGCCCAGAAAGCCCAGCACCTCGCCGCGCTTCACGGTCAGCGAAACGTGATCGACGGCGCGCTTTGCGCCGAAATCCTTAACAAGCTCAACGGCCTCGATCATGTCGGCCATCAGGGGTCGCCTCCTCGGCATAACCTTCTGTATTGGCGCCGCGAACGGCCGGCCGCGCGCCGGCCCAACAGCGCCCGCTCGCGAAACGTGCAGCAGGCAATTGGCGCGTGGCGGCGCTTGTACAAGGCGGATGCGCGCCTGTCCAACCGGCTTTATGGTTAAATTTCGTTAATCCCCAATGCGGAGGCCCGCGATATGGATGAACTGATCGGCATGTCGGCGGTCGACGCCGTCGCCGCGCTCCGCAAAGGCGACGTCAAACCGTCCGAACTGGTCGACGCCGCGGCGGCGCGGATCCGGGCGGTCGAGCCCCGCTTGAACGCCCTCCCCATCCTCGATCTCGACCGGGCGCGCGATACGGCGGTCAAGCGCGAAGCGGCGGGGCTGCGGCCGGCGGCGCCCCCGGCCGACCTCGCGGGCCTGCCGATCGCAATCAAGGATCTGATCGACGTGGAGGGCCTGCCGACGACCTATGGCTGCCCGCTGTTCAAGGACAACGTGGCGACGCGCTCGGACCCGTTGGTGCGGCTGCTGCAGGCGCGCGGCGCCAATGTCGTCGCCAAGTCGAACTCGCCGGAATTCGGCATGCTGCCGGTCACGGATAACCGCGTCTTCGGCGCGACCGCGACGCCCTACGCCCATGACCGCACCTGCGGCGGCTCCTCCGGCGGCGCGGCGGCGGCCGTCGTCGCGGGGGAGGTCTGGCTGGCGCATGGGTCCGACGTCGGCGGCAGCCTGCGCATCCCGGCGGCGTTCTCGGGCGCGGTCGGCATCCGGCCGAGTCCCGGCCGCGTGCCGCGCGCGCCCTCGAAGCGCGCCTTCAGCCCGATGTCCGTGCAGGGCCCGATGGCGCGGAGCGTGGCGGACGTCGCCCTCTTCCTCGACGCCATGTCGGCGCACGCGCCGCAGGACGCGCTGACCCAGCAGGAGATTCCGGGCCAGTTTCAGAAGGCCGTCGCCGAAGCGCGGCCGCCGAAGCGGGTCGCCTTCGCGCTTGATCTCGGCCTCGGCGGCGTCGATCCGGAAGTCGAGCGCGTGGCGCGCGCCGCCGTGGCGAAATTCCGGGACATGGGCGCCGAGGTCGTCGAAACCCGGCCGGACTTCGGGCGGATCGACCTCCTGTTCCAGCGCCTGATCTGCTTCAACTATTACACGGAGCGCGCCGCCTTTACCGACGCCAACCGCGACAAGCTGGAGCCGGTGCACGGCATCCTGGTCGACGCCGCCCGGAAACTCACGATCGACGACCTGGCGGAAGCGCAGCGCTGGCGCGCCGCGCTGTTCGACCGCATGGCCGCGTTCTTCGATGAGTTCGACGCCTTCGTCACCCCGACGGTCGGCGTGCCGCCGTTCTCCAAATCGTTGCGCGGCGATTCCGATGTCGATGGCTGGGCCGGCTCCAACCCGCCGCGCTGGTTCCACCAGTGCTGGGGCACGGTGCCGCTCTCGAACCCGATTTGCGCCATACCGGCGGGTTTCACCAATGAAAACCTGCCTGTAGGCGTCCAGATCATTGCGCCGCAGCGACGGGAAGATTTGGCGCTCGCCTACGCGCGGCGGCTCGAGGAAGCGCTCGACCTGCCGACGTCGAAGCCGATCGACCCCCGTTAGGCCGCCGCCAGATCGTCGACCGCTCGGCGCAGAAAGGCCATGTCTTCCGGGTTGGTCACGGGATTGCCGGCGCGGTGGCCCCAGACCGATTCGATCGGCCGGAATTCGGCGTTCGGCATCAGCCGGCACTCCGCTTCCGCGTCCTCCGGCGTGAAATAGAGGTCGGTGCGCGACGGCATGATGAAGGTCTTCGCCTGGATCGCGCGGAGCGCGGCCGTGAGATCGCCCTTGTAGCGGTCGTTCGCGGAGATGTCGGACGCCGTCCATGTCGCCAGCATGGCGAGCAGGTCGTCGCCGTCGCGGCGGAGAAAGTTGCCCTCCCACGACCGCACCAGATAATCTTCGAGCGACGGGTTCGCCGCGGTGATATGCAGGCCATGGCGGTAGAACGCTTGGCTCATCGCCCAGCCGGCATAGACCCGGCCCATGGCGCGGAGGCCGGCTTCGGGTTTGGCGCGGAAGTGCGTTCCGGTCCAGTTCGGGTCGGCCGTCAGCGTGGCGCGCACGCCCTCCAGGAAGACCTTGTTGTGGATCGAGGTGCGGGCCGACGTGCAGACGGCGCAGATCCGCTCGACCCGCTCGGGGTGGAGCGCGCCCCAATGCAGCGCTTGCTGCCCGCCCATCGACCAGCCGTAGACCATGGCGAGGCGCTCGACGCCGAAGACCTCCGTCATCAGCCGCGCCTGCGCCGTCACGTTGTCGACATGGGTCACGAGCGGCCAGCGGCCGCGCGACACCGGAGACGCGACGTTGGAGGGCGAGGTCGACTGGCCGTTGCCGAACTTGTTGACGACGACGACGCACCAGCGCTTCGGGTCGAGCACCTTGTCGCCGCCGATCAGCCAGGCGATGTCCGTGTGTTGCGCCCCGTAGGACGTGGGATAGAGCACGACGTTCGACTTGTCGGCGTTCATCTCGCCGTAGACGACGTAGACGAGCTGTGCGTCCGGCAGCACGCGGCCGCTTTGCAACGTGAAATCGCCGAGGGCGAATGTCCGGGCTTCGGTCAAGGCGGGGTCTCCGAAAGGCTGACGGGGGCGAGAAGATGAACGGCGAGGCGCGCATAATAGGGTTCGGCCGCGATGGTGATCGCTTCTAATTCCGGCGGCAGCGACGGTTTCGTGCGATCGTCGGGCGGCGCGAAGCCAGTCGTCCGCCAGACCCGGTCGTACCAGTGCGCCGCCCACACGCCGTCATAGGGCTTCGGCCCGGCGGGCCAGGCGAGCATGCCTGTCTCGAACGGCAGGTCGAGCGCGGCTGTCAGAGCCCGGAGCGTCGCCTCGGGCCGGCGCTGCAGGTCCCTGCCGTCGATCACGGGCGGCGCCGCGCCCAGCCGATCGGCGGCGCGGTCGAACAGCTCGGCCTGCTGGCGATACCCGATAAGATCCAGAGATACCTTGTCATACTTGGCGGTATATGACGCCAGCACGTCCCGTGGCGGGCGGATCAGGAACGCATGCCGCGCCCGGTCGAACCACTCGGAGACGTCGAATTCGGGCAGCAT
>DAINCG010000213.1:0-2559 GCA_036732525.1 Pseudomonadota bacterium
GATTTCAAGACCAACCGGCCGCCGCCGCCCGGTCAGGATGCGACGCCTGCGCCCTACCTCCGCCAGATGGCGGTGTATCGCGCGCTCGCCCGGCAGGCCTTTCCCGGCCGACCCGTCGCCGCCGCCATTCTGTGGACGGAGGCGCCCAGGCTGGACGCGCTCGACGACCGCCTGCTCGACGCCTTTGCGCCCGACGCCCAGGAGCTGGCGGCGGATGGCGCCGGCCGCCCGGATTGACGCCGCCCGCAACGGCGCTTAGCTACAGTCCTGACCCTGCGAATTCTGGAGGATACTGCCATGGCCACGCGTGCAACCAGCGACGCCGCCTTTGAGACGGACGTTCTGAAGTCCGAAAAGCCCGTCGTCGTCGATTTCTGGGCGGAGTGGTGCGGTCCCTGCAAGGCGATCGGCCCGGCGCTGGAAGAGATCGCGGACGAGCTTTCCGGCCAGGTCGACGTTGCGAAGCCCAACATCGACGACAATCCGGAGACTCCGGGCGCGCATGGCATTCGCGGCATCCCGACGCTGATGCTGTTCAAGGGCGGCCAGCTTGCGGCGACGAAGGTCGGCGCAGCGCCGAAGCCGGCCCTGAAGGCCTGGATCGAAGAAAACATCTGATCGCCGACGCACGGGGTCGGCGCCGCCGGCCCCGATCGTCCCATGCCGACTGAGCGGCCCGCCGGCAAAAACCGCGGGCCGTTTTCGTTTCAAGCGTTTGTTAAGCGTATGCCGCCTAAGTTTTTCGCTGAGCTCGACGGCTGGTCGGGCGCGATTAGCAAGCGGGCGCGAAATGGACGATCTGGTAACGGAATTCGTCGCCGAAGCGGCAGAAGGCCTCGGCGAACTCGACACGCAGCCGATCGAGCTGGAACGCAATCCCGGCGACGCCGAAATCATTGGCGGCATTTTCCGGATCGTTCACACGATCAAGGGCACCTGCGGGTTCCTCGGGCTGCCGCGCCTGGAAATGATCGCCCACTCGGCGGAGAACGTGCTCGGCAAGTTTCGGGATGGCGACCTTCAGCCGAATGCGGACGCGGTCTCGCTCATCCTGTCGACGCTCGATCGCATCAAGGACACGCTCGCCGTCCTGGAAGAGACCGGGACGGAGCCGGAAGGCGACGATAGCGACCTGATTTCTGCCCTCGACGCCATGGCCGACGGCAAGGCGGCGCCCGTTGCGGCGGCGGAAGCCGGCGACGATCAAGGCGATCTGGCTGCCATCGACGACGAGGACGCGCTCGACCTCGGCGCGCCGGCGGCGGAAGCCGACGCGGAGCCCCTCGACGAAATTCCGGACGTCGCCGCGGATGCGGAAGACGAGGCCCTCGATCTCGGCCCCCCCGCCAAGGATATTGACGCCGAGTTGGCCGCTTTCGCGGAAGCCGAGGGCGTGGCGCTCGATCTCGATCCGACGCCCGAACCGATTGCGCCGCCGCCGGTCGCCGTCAAGCCGGCGCCGAAGCCGGAAGCGAAGCCGGCCGGGAAAATCGAACCGAAGGTCGAAGCGAAACCCGCCGACGATGGGGCGTCCCGCGAGAAGGGCGGCCGCGACATCGCCGCCGCGGCGCAGTCGATCCGGGTCAGCGTCGATCTCCTCGAAGACCTCATGGCGACCGTCTCCGAACTCGTGCTGACGCGCAATCAGCTTCTGCAGACGCTCCGCCAGAATGAGGACAGCGTTTTCGCAGCGCCGCTGCAGCGGCTCAATCACATCACCACGGAACTGCAGGAAGGCGTCATGCGGTCGCGCATGCAGCCGATCGGCAATGCGTGGAACAAGCTGCCGCGCATCGTCCGCGATCTCGCGCACGAACTCGGCAAGAAGATCGACCTCGAGATGATCGGCGCCGACACGGAGCTCGATCGTCAGGTCCTCGAACTGATCAAGGATCCGCTGACCCACATGATCCGCAACTCGTGCGATCACGGGTTGGAGACGATCGAGGGCCGCCGGACGGCCGGCAAGGTCGAGAACGGTCGGATCGAGCTGCGCGCCTTCCACGAAGGCGGGCATGTCATCATCCGCATTTCGGACGACGGCAAGGGCCTGCCAACGGAGAAAATTCGTCAGAAGGCGGTCGCCAACGGCCTGATCGGCGTCGCCGAAGCCGAAGCGATGTCGGCCCAGGACGTCCACCAGCTGATTTTCCGGCCGGGTCTCTCCACGGCGGAGGCCGTGACCAACGTCTCCGGCCGCGGCGTCGGCATGGACGTCGTGCGTTCGAACATCGAGAAGATCGGCGGCGCCATCGAGGTCGAGTCGTCCGCCGGCGCGGGCTCCGTCTTCACGATCAAGATTCCGCTGACGCTGGCCATCGTCGCCGCCCTTATCGTCGAATGCGGCGCCCAGCGGTTCGCCGTCCCGCAGATCAGCGTGATGGAGCTCGTCCGCGCCTCTCCGAAGGCCGACCATCGGATCGTGCTGATCGACGAGACGCCGGTGCTCCGGCTGCGCAATCGCCTCCTGCCGCTCGCGCACCTCGGTGACGTGCTTCAGCGCAACGCAGAAGCGCCTGACTGGGAGACGGAGCATTTCGTCGTAGTCATGCAGGTCGG
>DAINCG010000213.1:2625-8220 GCA_036732525.1 Pseudomonadota bacterium
CAAGCCGGTCGCGCCGATCCTGCGCGACAATCCGGTCTTCGCCGGCAACACCGTGCTGGGCGACGGCGGCGTCGCGATGATCCTCGACCCGAACGGACTTATCGCCCAGATGGGCAACTGGCGTGCGCCGGAGAGCGACGGCCAGTCCGAAGGCCGAAAGGACATCTCAAGCGCCATCGAGCGCGCGCCGCTCCTGATGTTCCGCGCGGGCGGCGGTCCGCCGAAGGCGGCGCCGCTGTCGCTGGTCGCGCGCCTTGAGGACGTCAAACGGTCGGATATCGAGACGGCGGATGGCCGTTCGCTGCTCCAGTATCGCGACAAGATCATGCCGCTGCTCGAGCTGTCGATGGGCGATCCCGACGACGCGCGTCGTCCGGTCATCGTCTTCCGGAACAACGACCGCTGGGCGGGCCTGATCGTCGACGAGATCGTCGATATCGTCGAGGCGCCGTTGACCTTCGAGATGGAAGGCGGCGGCGGCGACGTCCTCGGCACGATGGTCGTCGACGGCCGCTCGACCGAGATCATCAACGTCGGCTACTACCTTGAGCAGCTCTACCCCGATTGGTTCGCCAGCGAGATCATCCCCAGCAAGCGCAAGGACGTTCTGATCGTCGACGACAGCCCGTTCTTCCGTCACCTGCTCTGCCCGCTGCTGCAGCAGGCGGGTTATTCGGTCACGCCGGCGGAAAGCGCGGAGAAGGCGCTCGGCCTGATGCGCGACGGCTGCGCGTTCGACGTCATTGTCAGCGATATCGACATGCCGGGCATGGACGGCTTCGCGTTCGCCGAAGCGGTCAGGGCCTCCTCGGAATGGAACGAGACGCCGCTCGTGGCCCTGTCCGGCCGAGTGCAGCCGGACTTCGTCGCGCGCGGCCGGGAGGCCGGGTTCACCGAATATGTCGGCAAGTCGGATCGCGAACGCTTGCTTAGAACCCTGTCGAGCGCGCTCGGCGAATCGGAGGCGGCGGCATGAGCCCCACCATGACCATGGACGACGCGCGGAAGGCCCGCGTCGGCAGCGAAGAATATGTGACCATCCGCGTCGACGACCAATTGATCGGCGTTCGGGTGCTGACCGTGCAGGACGTGTTGGGTCCGCACAAGATCCTGCCGATTCCGCTTTCCGGTTCGGCGATCGCGGGCGCTCTCAACCTGCGCGGCCGTATCGTGACGGCGATCGACCTGCGGGTCTGTCTGGATCTGGATCCGTGTCCGGACCCGTCCAAGGCGATGAGCGTGGTCGTCGAGCACGAGAACGAGCTCTACAGCTTCCTCGTCGACGATGTCGGCGAAGTCCTGACGCCGCCGGACAGCGAATTCGAACGTCTGCCGGCCAATCTGTCCGGTCCCTGGCGCGACGTGTGTTCCGGGGTTTTCCGCTTGCCGCAGGGGCTGCTGCTCGTTCTCGACGTCAACCGTCTGATCGATCTGGTCGACGGAAGCCTGAGCTGACGATGACCTCGGCGCAAGTCAGGGCGACGAAGCCGGCCGGCGCGCCGCCCCCGCCCGGTTCGCGGCCGATCCGCGTCATGTTGGTCGATGATTCGGTCGTCGCGCGCACCGCCGCGCGACAGGCATTGGCCTCCTCGCCGCGCATCGACATCGTCGCCTCGGCGACGAACGGCAAGTCGGCGCTCGATCAGATCGCCGCCGCCGACCCGGACGTCGTCATCCTCGATATCGAGATGCCGGTCATGGGCGGCATGGAAGCTTTGCCGCAATTGCTGAAACGGCGGCCCGACGTGAAGGTGCTGATCGTCTCCGGCGCCGAGGATGCGGCGGCGGCGATCACCGTGCGCGCCCTCGCGGCGGGCGCGGCCGAAGTCCTGCTGAAGCCGACCGCCCGCGGCGGGCCGGATTCGGCCGAACGCTTCGGCGCGGAGCTGCTGCGCATCGTGCTCAGTCTGGGCGAGGCGGCGACCGTCGCGCCGCTCAGCCGGCCTGTCGCCCCGCGGGCGCGGCCGCAGACCGTCCAGGCCGCGGCGCGGCCCGCGGCCGGTAAGGTCCAGGGTCCGCCGCGCGCGATCGCGATCGGCTGTTCGACCGGTGGGCCGCGGGCGCTTGTCGAGGTCTTCGGCGGCTGGTCGCGTCACGGGATCAAGCAGCCGGTATTCATTACGCAGCACATGCCGCCGTCCTTCACCAAGGTGCTCGCCGAACACCTGCGCCGGGCGGCCGGCGTCGACGCGGCCGAAGGACAGGACGGCGAAACTGTCCAGCCGGGTCGCATCTACATCGCGCCGGGCGACAGGCACATGTTGGTTCGCACCGAACAGAACGTGCAGCGCATCCATCTGAGCGACGGACCGCCGGTCAACTTCTGCCGTCCGGCCGTCGACCCGATGTTCGAGAGCCTGGTCGCCGCATATGGCGGCAGCCTCCTTGCCGTCATCCTCACCGGGATGGGGCAGGACGGACGGGACGGCGCTGTCGCGGTGGCGCAGGGCGGCGGCCGCGTGATCGCCCAGGACGAGGCGACCAGCGTCGTTTGGGGCATGCCGGGGGCGGTCGCCAAGTCGGGCGTGGCCGATCAAGTGCTTGCGCTGTCGGGAATTGCGACAGCAATCGTCGGGATTGCGAAAAAGGGAACTTCCGCATGACTCCGCAGAACTACCAGTTCCTGACGACCCTGCTCGCCAGGGAATGTGGCCTCGTGCTGGATAAGGAAAAGACCTACCTGGCCGAAAGTCGGCTCGCCCCGGTCGCGCGCCAGTACGGCCATGCCACGATCGACGAGCTGATCTCCAACGCGATGGCGACGCGCTCGCGGGAAGTCGTGCGCAGCATCGTGGAAGCGATGGTGACCCACGAAACTTTCTTCTTTCGCGACCGGAAGCCGTTCGATCATTTCCGTGACGTGACGCTGCCGGCGCTGATGAGCGCGCGCCAGTCGGTCAAACGCCTGAAGATCTGGTCCGCCGCCGCGTCGACCGGACAGGAAGCCTATTCGCTGGCGATGATCATCGACCAGCAGCTGCGCGGCGCCACGGACTGGCAGATCAGCATTCTCGGCACCGACATCTCGGAACAGGCGCTGGAGCGCGCGCGGTCGGGCAACTACAGCCAGTTCGAAGTGCAGCGCGGCCTGCCGGTCAAGCAGCTGATCGAGTACTTTGAAAAGTCGGGCGACCGCTGGAAGGTCAAGCAGAAGCTGCGCGGCCGTGTGAAGTTCGAACGCTTCAATCTGCTCGAAAGCCCGTCACGCCTGGGTCGGTTCGATACGGTGTTCTGCCGGAACGTCCTGATCTACTTCGATTCCGACGTCAGGCGGCGCATCCTTTCCGGCATCGCACAGCAGCTCGAGACGGATGGCGCGCTCTATCTCGGCGGCGCCGAGACGACGATCGGGTTGTCCGACGCCTTCGCGCCGGACAAGGAGCACCGGGGAGTCTACAGGCTTTCGCCGCGCGCGGCGGCCGGCGGCGCGGCGCCGACGGTCGGTCAGCGCGCAGCGGCGGCGGCGGCCCGATAGCCGCTGACGAGTGGAAACGGGTGGATTTAACCCGCTTCCGGCGACTGAAGCTCAACGCGCCTCCGGCGCGTGGGCCGGCTCGCCCGCGACGCCCTTGTAGAGCACGCCCTGGCGCAGCCGCATCACGCGGTCGCGCTCCCGGATGGCGTCGGGATGCATGTCGGCGGCGGGCGGCGTTTCCAGCGAGAAATGTCCGTGCCGATCCGCCCCGCGCACGAGCCAGGCGGAATCCGCATCCCCGTTCACCTGCCGGACGTCCGGCGTGATGTAGCGGATGGCGACGCCAATGCGGCGGTCGCGCCCCCGGTTCGGTTCGGATGCATGGACGGTCCGGACGTGGTGCAGCGAAAGCTCGCCGGGGGCCAACGGGCAGTAGACCGCTTCGGCCTCGTCCACCGCCATCGCGATTTCCTGGCCGCGCGTCAGCAGGTTGTTCGCGTCGAGTGTATCGACGTGCGGACGCTGGTCCAGGTTATGCGAGGCCGGCAACATCTTCATGCAGCCATGCGTCCGGTCGGCGGGGGAAAGCGCGATCCAGGCCGTCGTCACCTTCGGCTCGCTGAGGCCCCAATAGGTCGAGTCCTGGTGCCAGGTGACGAAACCCGGCGCGCCCGCATCCTTCACGAAGAGGCTCATGCCCCAGACCATCAGGTCGGGGCCAAGCACGTCCTCGACCGCGTCGAGCACCGCCGGATGTGCGGCAAGTTCGGCGGCCCAGGTCTGTATCAGGTAAAGTTTCTGTCCCTTCGAAAGCTCGTACCAGCCGCCGTTGGCGGCTTCATAGGCTTCGAAGCGGCGACGGAAGTCCGCAACTTCGTCCGGGCCAAGCGCGGCGACCGGCGCGACAAAGCCGTCGCGCTGATAACGCGCCGCTTCCGCCCGGCTCAAACGCTTCGGCACGGCGAAGGTCTCTAGTCGGCGGCTTCGGTCTCGGCCACGGCGCCGCGTCGGCGACGGGGCTTCGGCGGCTCTTTCAGAAATGCGGCGTCGATGCCGGCGCCCGCGTCGTCCGCGCCCTTGCCGGCGCTTTCCGCCGCGGCTGCGCCCTCGTCGCCCTCTTGCGCGGCGTCGCGCGCGGGCTGGCGGCGCCGGCTGCGCTGCGGCCGCTGCCGGGGTTCGGCGGCGTCCTGCGACTCCGGCGCGTCTTCGGACGGACCGGCGGAGGACTGGGCGCCAGACGATTGGCTGCCGGACGACTGCCGCGCGGACGGGCGCGTGTCTTCGCCGTCCGATTCGTCGGACGAGTCGCGATCGTCGCCGTCGTCGGATCGATCCCGGCGGTCGCGATCATCCGTCGCGGCCTGCCGTTCGCGCTGCTGTTCGAACTGCGCGTTATGCGCGCTCAGCACCCGGTAGTAGTGCTCGGCGTGCTGGAAAAGATTTTCGGCCAGAACGCCATCGCCGGCGGCCTGCGCGTCACGCGCCTGCGCCAGATAACGCTCGAGCACCTGCGTCGCGGAGCCGCGAACCCGGCCTTCGGGACCATTGCTGTCGAAGGTCTGATTCCGCGGATTTTGATGGCGGCCGCGATTGTTGTTGTTCCGGCCACGGGGCCGTCGCTGATTCATGTCGGTTTCATCCGCTCAGTGTTGCGGGATTCAGTCGATTCGCCGCTCCGATGCGCACGCGCCCAGCGGCGCGACACATTCGACGGGGTTTTTGGATCGACTGCGCCGAGGGCTGTCCTGCTCGCTTCAGCGCATAACTAACCTATACCTAATCCGCAGAGATTGCCAACATCTTTATTGCCGCACTTTCAACAGCAATGCGCGGTCCCGGCCGGCGAGATCGGCGCGGCGTCCGACGGGCGCGAGGCCGGCGGCGGCGAGCGCCGCCGTGGCGCCGTCGGCCTGCCCGAAACCGATCTCGAAGATCGCCAGGCCGCCGGGCGCGAGCAGGCGCCGCGTCGCCGGACCGAGCGCCCGATACGCATCCAGACCGTCCGCGCCGGCCCAGAGCGCGCGCGGCGGATCGTGCTCCCGCGTCGCACGATCGACGGGCGGACCGTCCCGTTCCGCCACATATGGCGGGTTGGCGACGATCAGGTCGAAACCGCCGTCCACGTCGAGCGCTTCGCCCCAGTCGCCGACGACGAAGGCCGCGCGGTCCGCGAGGCCGAG